>JACQAP010000022.1 GCA_016194905.1 Betaproteobacteria bacterium | reverse complement strand
TGAAGTTGACGCTCGGCAGCAGCAGCGCGCGCGCCTGCGGCAGCTTCTCCTGCGCGCCGATGTACTGCGCCTTCGCCCCCGCGTACACCGCGTCTTGCACTTGCGCTTCCCGGTAGATCGATATCAGATCGGCGGCGAAGGTGGCCTCTCCGGTTCCCAGCATCAGCGCCAGGGCCAGAATTTTTTTTGACACCCGTTTCATGTTCTGTATTTTCCCTTATTGCTTACTCGGACATCGCCGCAACCATCCATGCCGGCGCGTGGCGACCTGGATTCTTTTTAAAACACAAAGCGCTCTGGCTGTTTGACGTTTTGCAGCGGGGGGATTGCGGTTTCGAACAGGCCTACCGAGTTGAAAGCGCGCTCGGAAACCCGCGTTACCAGATTGGCGGTCATCACGGGAGGGTCGCCGATCACCGCAAGCAGCCTCCCCCCGACCGCGAGTTGTTGCTGAAACGATTCCGACAGCACCGGAACCGAACCGGTCAGGAGAATCACGTCGTAGGGCCTCTGCGCAAGCCAGCCTTCGGAACCATCGCCGACGTGAAACTGGACATTCTGAAGTCCATGGCCGGCGAGCTTGCGGGTGGCCGCCTGACTGAATTCCCTGATGCGTTCCAGGGTCACCACCTGGCCGCCCAGTTTTGCCAGCAAAGCAGTCACGTAACCGCTTCCCGTTCCGACCTCCAGGATCTTGTCCGTCTTGCGTACGCCGAGTTCCTGGACCATCCGGGCCTCCATCTTCGGCGCGAGCATCACCTCGCCATGACCGAGCGGTATCTCCATGTCGGCGAATGCGAGGGATCGGTAGCGCTCGGGAACAAATTCCTCGCGCCTGACGGTCAGCAACAGATCCAGCACGGTCTGGTCGAGAACTTCCCAAGTGCGGATCTGGCTCTCGACCATGTTGAAGCGCGCCTGCTCCGGATTCATTACTTGCGAGGACGATCGACGATTTTCGAAGCTTGCAATTATCACACAATTCAATTAGCGTCATGACTGCGTTAGGGGTCCTGCGCACGGGTGGCGCGGGTGAGACAAACCCTTCGAACCTGTACGGATAATGCCGATGCAGGGAAGCGCGTCGAAGTCTTCTTTTCTCGCGCCTCTCCTGTGCCTCCACAGCTTCCAGGAGCGCATCATGAATGCCAATCCAAAATTTCTGAGTGCCACGGCCCATGTCGATGAAGCGGTCGTGAAGCCGTTGCCGAGTTCGCGCAAGGTTCACGTTCAGGGTTCGCGCGCAGACATCCAGGTGCCGATGCGCGAAATCTCCCAAGGCGACACGCCTGCGAGCTTCGGCGCGGAGCCCAATCCGCCGATGTTCGTCTACGACACGTCGGGGCCCTACACGGATCCTCGCGCCGAGATCGACATCCGCAACGGCCTGCGGCCGCTGCGCGAGCGGTGGATCGAGGATCGCGCTGACACCGAACTGCTGGCGGGGCCGACTTCGATTTACGGTCGTACGCGGCTCGACGATGCGAAGCTGGCGCAGATGCGCTTCAATCTGAAACGGACTCCGCGGCGCGCCAAGCCGGGCATGAACGTCAGCCAGATGCATTACGCCCGCAAGGGCATCATCACCCCGGAGATGGAATTCATCGCGATTCGCGAGAACCAGCGCCACGACGCATTACCGGAACTGATTACGCGACAACACCCCGGCGAGTCCTTCGGTGCCATGCTGCCGAAGCAAATCACGACGGAATTCGTCAGGGATGAAGTCGCCCGCGGACGCGCGATCATTCCCGCCAACATCAATCATCCGGAATCCGAGCCGATGATCATCGGCCGCAACTTCCTGGTGAAGATCAATGCCAACATCGGCAACTCGGCCCTCGGTTCCAGCATCCAGGAAGAAGTCGAGAAGATGACCTGGGCAATCCGCTGGGGCGGCGATACGGTCATGGACCTGTCGACCGGAAAACACATCCACGAAACCCGGGAGTGGATCGTGCGCAATTCGCCGGTTCCGATCGGCACAGTGCCGATCTATCAGGCGCTGGAGAAAGTCGACGGGCACGCCGAAGAACTCACGTGGGAAATATTCAAGGACACGCTGATCGAGCAGGCGGAGCAGGGCGTCGACTACTTCACGATTCATGCCGGCGTGCGGCTCGCCTACGTTCCGTTGACCGCAAAACGCATGACCGGAATCGTTTCGCGCGGCGGTTCGATTCTCGCCAAATGGTGTCTCGCGCATCACAAGGAAAACTTCCTCTATACGCATTTCGAGGAAATTTGCGAGATCATGAAGCTGTATGACGTGTCGTTCTCCCTCGGCGACGGCTTGCGGCCAGGATCGATCCACGACGCCAACGATGAAGCGCAACTCGGCGAATTGCGCACGCTCGGCGAGCTGACGCAGGTCGCCTGGAAGCATGACGTACAGGTGATGATCGAGGGCCCGGGCCACGTCCCGATGCACCTGATCAAAGAGAACATGGATTTGCAGTTGAAGCTGTGCCACGAAGCGCCGTTCTACACGCTGGGACCGCTGACGACGGACATCGCGCCGGGCTACGATCACATCACCTCGGCCATCGGCGCGGCGATGATCGGCTGGTATGGCACCGCCATGCTCTGTTACGTAACGCCGAAGGAACACCTCGGATTGCCGGACAAGGACGACGTCAAGGACGGAATCATCGCTTACAAGATCGCCGCGCACGCCGCCGACCTGGCAAAGGGTCATCCCGGTGCGCAGATGCGCGACAATGCCTTGTCTAAAGCGCGTTTCGAGTTCCGATGGGACGATCAGTTCAATCTCGGCCTGGATCCGGACAAGGCAAAGCAGTTTCACGACGAAACGCTGCCGCAGGATGGCGCCAAGCTGGCGCACTTCTGCTCGATGTGCGGGCCGCATTTCTGCTCCATGAAGATCACGCAGGATGTGCGTGATTACGCTGCGGCGTTAGGCGTGCCTGAGGTCGAGGCGCTGGAAAAGGGAATGACCGAAAAGGCCGCGGAGTTCGTCGCCAGTGGCGCCGAGATCTATCGCAAGGCGTGACGGCCGTTCGTAACAGCGGCGGTGAATGAATTCACCGCCATTTTTTTATCTTCGCAAGGATCTCATGGAACTGCCGCTGCTGGTCAAGGCCCTGATCCTCGGCGTCGTCGAAGGAATCACCGAGTTTCTGCCTGTATCGAGTACCGGCCATTTGATTCTGGTTGGCGATCTGCTCGACTTCAACAATGAAAAAGGCAAGCTTTTCGAGATCGTGATTCAGTGCGGCGCCATCCTCGCGATTGTCTGGGAGTACCGTGTAAGACTGACCTCGGTCGTTGCGCGACTGCCCACAGATCCGCAAGCCCGGCGCTTCGCAACCAATCTTCTAATCGCTTTTCTACCGGTCGCGATTCTCGGTTTGCTGTTCGGCAAGGCGATCAAGGAAGTCTTGTTCAAGCCGGTGCCGGTGGCCGTGGCTTTCATTGTCGGTGGCTTCATTATTCTGTGGGCTGAACGCCGCAAGCACGAGATTACGGTGGGCAGCGTGGACGAAATGACCTGGTCCGACGCGCTCAAGATCGGACTCGCTCAGACGCTCGCCCTGATGCCGGGCACTTCGCGCGCGGGGGCTACCATCATCGGCGGATTGTTTTTCGGTCTTTCGCGCCGCGCCGCCGCGGAGTTTTCTTTTTTTCTGGCAATTCCGGTGTTATTTGCCGCATCGGCCTATGAACTGTTCAAACATCGCAGCACGCTCTCCGCCGACGACCTTGGAATATTGGGAGTCGGACTCGTCGCCGCATTCGCCTCGGCCTTCGTTTGCGTGCGCTGGTTGCTGCGCTACATCAGCCGGCACGATTTCACCGTCTTTGGCTGGTATCGCATCGCCTTCGGGGTAGCCGTTCTGGTGACAGCGTCAACCGGAGCGGTGAACTGGACGACCGGCTGACAGCACATCGGGATTTCCCCGTGGACGTGACTGTTGAGCGCCTCGGCTTTTCGCTTCCCCGTTGACGACTGACGGATTCTCAGCTCTGAACCCAAGGCAATCCGGCAACCTGCCACCCCCCTACTGTCGCGCGATGTCCATGCGCATCCTTGTCTCCCTCGAACCCCTGAAGAATGTTGTAGCTGTTGGCATATCCGATCTGGCTTGCTGCGGAGGCCGCGGCATGCGAGCGAGCGCCGCTGCGACAAAGAAACATGACCAGGGCGTCCTTTTCGGTTCGGGCCTCAAGTTCTCTGAGGAAGTCGGGATTTGGTTGCGAACTCGGATAGCTTTGCCATTCGATTGGCACGCTACCGGGCACGCGACCGACGAAGTCCCACTCCGCGCGGGTACGAACGTCGACGAGCTTGGCGTCTGGGACATTCTGAATGAGTTCGTACGCTTCCAACGGCAATAGTGCACCAGCGTAGGGCAGCTTCATCTCTTGCGCTCGCTGTCGAGCTTTGTTCAAAATTTCTGATATATTTCCCATTATGTTAACCTCTACAAAGACTTATCTCTGGGTTCGCATTCCACAACCCGATCGTGCGAATCGGCATTTAAAGACTAGCAGATTCAAATTTCAAGCCAGATTTCTCTTGCCAAGACTACCGCCATGCACTAATTTCGGGCACCCATCGAGGCTTGGCTTGTTTTTAGTGCATGATCATGCGCCTCGGATGACCTAAGCGTCTGTGAATTATCGTTTTATGGGAATTTTTCGCTGGGCATGCTTCCTGCTGAAATTGTGGCTCGCTGAAAATCCCCCGCACTTAATTTACCCACTCAGGAGAGCAAAATGGCGGTAGCTGACGTATTCAAAACGATCAAAGAAAACGACGTGAAGTTCGTTGACCTGCGGTTTACCGACACCCGTGGCAAAGAGCAACACGTTTCCGTCCCCGCCCATGTCTTTGGACAGGACAAATTCGACGAAGGTCACGCATTTGACGGCTCTTCGATCGCGGGGTGGAAAGGCATTCAGGCCTCCGACATGCTGTTACTGCCCGACGCCGATTCCGCGCGCCTCGACCCGTTCTCCGATGAAGTAACGCTGAACATTACCTGCGATGTGATCGAACCCGCCGATGGCAAGGGCTACGACCGCGATCCGCGCTCGATCGCCAAACGCGCGGAGGCTTACCTGAAATCCAGCGGCATCGGTGATGTCGCCTATTTCGGTCCGGAACCCGAGTTCTTCATATTCGATGGCGTTACCTGGAACATCGATATGTCCGGATGCTTTGTGAAAATCTCTTCGGAAGAAGCGCCCTGGTCCACCGGCAAGGAATTCGAGGGCGGCAACATGGGTCACCGTCCGCCGGTCAAGGGCGGATACTTCCCGGTCCCGCCGATCGATTCGCTGCAGGACATCCGCAACGCGATGTGTCTGGCGCTCGAGCAACAGGGCGTGGAAGTGGAAGTTCACCACCACGAAGTTGCGGCGCCCGGCCAATGCGAGATCGGCACCAAGTTCAATTCTCTCGTCAAGCGTGCGGACTGGCTGCAGATACTCAAGTACACCGTCTGGAACGTCGCCCATTCTTATGGCAAGACGGCGACGTTCATGCCCAAGCCTGTAGTCGGCGACAACGGCTCCGGCATGCACGTGCATCAATCGGTCTGGAAAGGCGGCCAGAACCTGTTTGCCGGAAACGGCTACGCCGGGCTTTCCGACTTCGCGTTGTATTACATCGGCGGGATCATCAAGCACGCCAAGGCGCTGAATGCGATCACCAATCCCGGCACCAACTCGTATAAACGCCTGGTGCCCGGTTTCGAAGCACCGATCAACTTGGCATATTCGGCGAAGAACCGCTCCGCATCCTGCCGCATTCCGCATGTCGCCAACCCCAAAGGCCGCCGCGTCGAAGTGCGTTTTCCCGACCCCACGGCAAATCCCTACCTGGCGTTCGCAGCAATGCTGCTGGCTGGGCTGGACGGCGTGCAGAACAAGATTCACCCCGGCGATCCGATCGACAAGAATCTGTATGACCTGCCGCCGGAAGAAGCGGCGAAGGTGCCGCATCCGTGTCACTCGCTCGACCAGGCGCTCGAGAGCCTGGAAGCGGACCACGCTTTCCTGACGAAGGGCGGCGTATTCTCCGAAGACATGATCAGCGCGTACATCGAACTGAAGATGGAGGAAGTCACCCGTTTCCGGATGACTACCCACCCAGTCGAGTTCGACATGTACTACAGCTCGTAACCGCCACTTTCACGCCGAAAAAGGGGCGGGACTTCCCGCCCTTTTTTGTTTGCCGTCGTTAACTTTTCCGGGAACTCGCGGATTGATAATCGAAAACAGCTGCCTTAGACTCCGCCACGGGATCGCGAGGTGCTGCCGCGCGCCCTCTTTCCCCGTCAACCTGGCAGGTGATACCGATGCATTCTCGCCGTCTCGCCGCGTTTCTCGTACTCGCGTTGCTGCAACCCGTCGCTTGGGCGGAAACCTGCAAATATCTGGACAGCGAAGGTCACGTGATCTATTCCAACACGCCGAACACCCCTCCGAAGGGCGCGACAAAAGTGAAGTGTTTCGAAGATCCTTCGCCAAAACCGGCGCCGGCCAACGCCAGGAACTCGGACTCCAAACCGACAAACCCGGACACCAAGGGAAGGCTCCCGCGGGTAAGCGAAGACACTCAGAAAATACGGGACGACGAGCGCCGTCGCATACTGGAGCAGGAACTTGCGGACGAAACGAAGCAACTCGCGCAAGCCAAAGAGCAGCTTGCCGCGCAGGAAGCCGTGCGCAATGGCAACGAGCGCAATTACGAACGGTTTCTCGAGCGCGTGCAGCCTTACCGGGATGCCGTGGCGACTCACGAGCGCAATATCGACGCGATCAAGCGCGAAATCGCCAATCTGAAGTAAACAACCGCGATCACCGCATCGCCGGCACGCTTCTTCTCTACACGCCCGCCTTTTGCAACTGCGCTAAGCCCGCGTATCGTCGTGGCGCACTTCTTGCTGCACTCTTCGGCGTCCGTCGCGTGACGTGTCGATGAAGCCGCTCAGCTTTCCCGGACTTGACGCGCTGGCGACAGCGGTCGTTCTGCTCGACATGGATCATGTCGTGCACTACGTGAATCCGGCGGCTGAAAATCTGCTCGCCATCAGCGCCAAGAACATCGTCGGAACACCGCTCGACCACGTGATAGCCGAACCCGAACTGATGATCGCGGCAGTGAATTATGCAAGTCAGAACAATTGCAGCTATACGCAACACGAACTTCTGCTTGCGGTAACCGGGCACAACCGGCTCGAAGTATCGTGCACCGTTACGCCAATGGAAATCGCAGAACTCTCGGGTTTTCTGATCGAACTGAGTCCACTGCAGCAGCAGTTGCGGATCGCCCGCGAAGAGCGCCTCATGGATCAAAGTACACAAACCAGGGAATTGATCCGAAACCTGGCCCACGAAATCAAGAATCCGCTTGGCGCGTTGCGCGGGGCGGCGCAGTTGCTCGACCGGGAACTGGAGCGCCCGGAACTGCACGAATACACGCAGGTCATCATGAAGGAAGCGGACCGGCTGCAGTCGCTGATGGACCGGCTGCTTACACCTCATCGCTTGCCGCAAGTTACGCACTTCAACATTCACGAGGCTCTGGAACGTGTGCGCAGCCTGCTGCTGGCGGAATTTCCGGAAGGCATCACAATCTATCCGGACTATGACGTGAGCCTGCCGTCGTTGACTGCCGATCGGGAGCAGATCATCCAGGCGCTGCTGAATATCGCCCGCAATGGCGCTCAGGCAATGCAGGGCAGGGGAAGAATAATATTGCGTACCCGCGTTGCACGGCGGGTAACACTGGCAAAGAAGATGCATCGCCTTGTGCTGATGGTAAATATCATCGACAACGGGCCCGGTATTCCGGATGAACTCAAGGACAAGATTTTCTTTCCGCTGATATCAGGGCGCGAAGGCGGCCACGGTATCGGGCTGACGATAGCTCAGACATTCGTGAGCCAGCATCACGGAACGATAGAAGTCGAAAGCAGACCAGGCGAGACGCGCTTCAGCATCCTATTTCCGATTTCGAACGAGGCGGATAACGGCAATGGCAAATAGGAAATGACTGTCGAGATCAAGATCCCGGTCATCGGCGTCATTGTTCCTATTCATCACTAACCATTTAGTCCATTAAAATATGAAACCTGTCTGGATCATCGACGACGATCGCTCGATCCGCTGGGTGTTTGAAAAAGCACTCACGCGCGAGGACATCGCGTTCAAGGTATTTGCCTCCGCGCAGGAAGCGCTGCAGGCGCTCGCCTCCTCCACGCCACAAGTGGTGGTGAGCGACATCCGCATGCCCGGCGGCTCCGGGCTCGAGTTGCTGCAGAAAATGAAGGAGAAACATCCGACCCTGCCGGTCATCATCATGACCGCCTATTCGGATCTCGAGAGCGCCGTGGCTGCCTTCCAGGGCGGTGCGTTCGAGTATCTGCCCAAGCCTTTCGACGTGGACCACGCAGTCGACCTGATACGACGCGCGATGGAGGAAAGCCTGCGGCAGGATGATGTCGCGGAGGTTACACAGGATTCTCCGGAAATTCTCGGCCAGGGCGCGTCCATGCAGGAAGTGTTCCGCGCCATCGGCCGGCTCACCCAGTCGCATGCCACGGTTCTTATCAACGGCGAATCGGGTACAGGCAAAGAGCTGGTTGCCCGCGCGCTGCATCGCCACAGTCCGCGCGCCACCAAGCCTTT
The DNA here is from genome assembly GCA_016194905.1 of Betaproteobacteria bacterium. Lineage (NCBI taxonomy): Bacteria > Pseudomonadati > Pseudomonadota > Betaproteobacteria > Betaproteobacteria bacterium. The sequence goes on along the minus strand of JACQAP010000022.1, from coordinate 35,299 downwards.
CATCGCCATCAATACCGCGGCGATTCCGAAGGATCTACTCGAGTCGGAATTGTTCGGCCACGAGCGAGGCGCATTCACCGGCGCGCAAGCGATGCGTCGCGGACGTTTCGAACAGGCGGAGGGCGGGACGCTGTTCCTGGACGAGATCGGCGACATGCCTCCCGATCTGCAGACACGTTTGCTGCGCGTGCTTTCCGACGGACAGTTCTATCGGGTGGGCGGACATCAACCGATCAAGGCCAACGTGCGCATCATCGCCGCGACCCACCAGGACCTGGAAAACCGCGTCAAAAGCGGCCTGTTTCGCGAAGATCTGTTTCACCGCTTGAACGTGATCCGGTTGCGACTGCCCGCGCTGCGCGAGCGTCGCGACGACATCCCGCTGCTCGCCCGGCATTTTCTGCAGAAGAGCGCCCGCGAACTCGGCGTGGAATCGAAGAAACTTTCCGACGCCGCGATGAAATATCTGACTTCACTGGATCTGCCGGGCAACGTGCGCCAACTCGAAAACCTGTGCCATTGGCTCACCGTCATGGCGCCGGGAATGAACATCGATGTAAAGGATTTGCCGCCGGAACTGCGCGAGGAAACGCGCGTCGCTTCCGCAGAGAGCTGGGTGGCAGCGCTCGAGCGCGAAGCGGAAGCCTCGTTGAAGCGCGGCGATAGCGCGATCCTCGATGAACTGACCCGTCAGTTCGAACGCGCATTGATCACACGCGCACTGGCGCACACCGGCGGGCGGCGGATCGAAGCTTCGGTATTGCTCGGCATGGGCCGCAACACGCTGACACGCAAGATTCAGGAACTGGGGTTGGGCGAGGAAGCCGGCCGGGAGAAATGAACGGGACGATCAGAATTCCGCGATGACCGGCGCGTGGTCGGAGGGCCGCTCGTTTTTGCGCATGGCGAAGTCTATGCGGCTCGATCTACAACCTCCCGCAAGTCCGTTGGACAGAAGAATGTGGTCGATTCGCAAGCCCATCTTGCGTTGGAACGCGTTCATGCGGTAATCCCACCACGAGAACGATTTCTCCGGCTGATCGAACAGCCTGAAGCTATCCTTGAACCCGAGCGCGATCAGTTCCTGGAAGGCAGCTCGCTCGGCGGGACTGCACAGGACCTGTCCCTCCCACGCCTTGGGATCGTAAACATCCCGATCCTCGGGTGCGATGTTGAAATCGCCGAGTACGGCAATGCGGGCATGTTTCTTCGACTCGGCGTCCAGCCAGGCCGAAAAGGCTTTCAACCAGTCGAGTTTGTATCGATATTTGTCGGAGTCGAGGCTTTGGCCGTTGGGCACGTAAGCGCAAACGAGTCGTACGTCGTTTACCGTGGCCGAAATCACGCGTCTCTGCGCATCAACGAAGCCGCCAATTCCGTGCTCGACCGCCAGCGGCGATTCGCGCGCCAGGATGGCCACGCCATTGTAGGTTTTCTGTCCGGAAAATACCGCCCGATAACCGGAGCGTTCGATATCCTGCAACGGAAAATTGTGATCTTCGACTTTGGTTTCCTGCAGGCAAACCGCATCCGGCTGTTCGCGCGCCAGCCAGTCAAGCAGCTGCGGCAGCCGGACCTTGAGGGAATTGACGTTCCAGGCGGCGAGTTTCAACGATCTATTGCGACGCTTCGGCGGGTGACGCTGGTGCGTCTGGTGGCGCGGCCGCTGCCGGCTTCGCTGGTTTGGTCGGCGGACGCAGCGGAATCACGGCCGTCTGTGGATAACCCGCGGCGTCCAGCGACGTATTCCACTTGCCTTCCTCGAAGCCTCTCAATGCGTCACGGCCAACCTTCAGAACCGGGACCTCGAGAGGCCCGCCTGTAAGCTTCCTCAATTCTTCCTGGGCCGCCGGATCCGTTGCATCCATTTCGGCGTAGGGGACTCCGCGTTTTGCAAGCAGCTCACGCGCTCGCGTGCAGGCATCGCCGCACTCGCTGGAATACAACGTCACCGGAAAATTCTTTACCGCCTGCTGCAGCGCATAAGGCAACGGCGCTTCGCTCGGTTTGCCCCCCGTTATTTTCTTCTTTTCAACCTGCTTGACGTTCGCTGGCGGAAGCTGATCGCTGTAGTGAACCTTGCCGTCTGCGTCCACCCAGCGGTAGAGCTCGGCTTGCGCGGCAACGCAGGCCAGTACGAAGACCGGAAACAACACCCAACTTTTCATCGAACACTCCTGTTGGTCGGAATGATCATGCCACGGCGTCACGCCGCCTGCGCCATGCCATTGTGCCGCAACAACGCATCGATGGTCGGTTTGCGACCGCGAAACGCAACGAACGATTCGAGCGCCGGCCGGCTTCCTCCCGCAGCCAGGATTTCCTCGCGAAAGCGGCGGCCCACCGACGAATTCAGGACACCGTTCTCCTCGAACATGCTGTAGGCGTCGGCGGACAGAACTTCCGCCCATTTGTAGCTGTAGTAACCCGCCGCATATCCGCCGCCGAAAATATGCGAAAAACTGTTGGGAAACCGGTTGTAGGACGGTGGAAAAAGCACAGCCACACCGCGGCGCACTTCGTCGACGAGCTGCAGCGGCGTCATCTGCCCATCGGGATCGAAATCAGAATGCAGACGCATATCGAAGATCGCGAATTCCAGTTGCCTGACGGTCTGCAGGCCGCTCTGGAAATTCTTCGCCGCCACCATTTTGTCGAACAGCGCCCGGGGCAAGCCCGCGCCTGATTGCACATGACGGGTCATGTCCTTGAGCACTTCCCATTCCCAGCAGAAGTTTTCCATGAACTGGCTGGGCAGTTCCACCGCGTCCCACTCGACGCCGTTGATTCCCGATACGCCAAGCACCTCGACCTCGGTCAGCAGATGATGCAATCCATGTCCGAATTCATGAAATAGCGTGATCACCTCATCGTGCGTGAAGAGGGCGGCCTTTCCGTTCAATGGCGCGGAGAAATTGCAATTGAGATAGGCCACGGGCGTTTGCACGCCGGAGCCTTTGCGGCGCCGTGTGATGGCATCGTCCATCCACGCGCCTCCGCGCTTCGAGGGCCTGGCATAGAGGTCCAGATAGAATTGCCCGACCAGCGCACCACTGCGGTTCCTGATGGAGAAAAAACACACATCTTCCTGCCATCTCGGCGCCTCATCTGGCTTGATCTGCAAACCGTACAGCGTTTCGACCACGCGAAACATCCCCTCCAGCACCTGATGCTCGGGGAAGTACTGCTTCACTTCCTGGTCCGAGAACGCGTAGCGCACAACCCGCAGCTTTTCGGATGCATAGGCCACATCCCACGGCTGAAGATCGTCGAACCCGAGTTGCAGGGAAGCAAACTCCTTCAATTCGGCCAGATCGCGTCGCGCATACGGTTTGGCGCGCTCCGCCAGCTCCTCGAGGAAATCCAATACCTGCTGCGGAGAATCAGCCATCTTCGGCTGCAATGACAATTCGGCGAAATTGGCAAGGCCAAGCATTCGAGATTGCTCGTGGCGCAGTCGCAGAATCTCGACGATGATCGCGGTATTGTCCCATCCGGATTCCCCAAACTCGGCTGCCCGCGTCGCATAGGCGTGATACATCTGCTCGCGCAGCTTGCGATCATCCGCATATTGCATGACGGGAAGATAGGAGGGCATGTGCAACGTGAATTTCCAGCCCTGCTTGCCGGCTTGCGCTGCGGCGTCACGCGCAAACTCCAGCACGTCGCCCGGTATGCCTGCAAGCCGTTCCTCGTCCGAAATGTTCAACTCGAACGCATTGGTGGCGTCGAGCAGGTTGTCGTTGAACTTCGACGACAATCCCGCAAGTTTTTCGACTATCTGCTTGAACCTGGTCTTTTCTTCGGTCGGCAACTCAGCGCCGGCCAGCCGAAAGTCACGCAACTCGTTGCCGATGACTTTCTTCTGCTCTCCCGTCAGACGCATGAATGCATCCGAATCCCGCAGCGCCTTGTACTTGCGGAAGAGGACTTCGTCCTGCGCCAGTTCCGTGAAGTATTGCGTGATGCGCGGAAGATTGGCGTTGTAAACATCGCGCAGTTGCGGGCTGTTCATCACTGCATTCATATGCGAGACCTGACCCCAGGCGCGGCGCAGACGTTCATTGCCGTCATCCAGCGGCGCAATGAAACTTTCCCAGTCGGGCGGCGCGTCCTGGTTCCGGAGGCTTTCGACCAGTACCCGATTCTCGGCCAGCAACTGATCCAGGGCGGGCGTGACCGATTCGGGTTTGAATTCCGCGAAGCGCGGCAGTCCGGAAAAATCGAGTAGAGGATTCATTTACCCTTCGTAGACGACGTGGCCCTCTATCAGGGTGAAGCGCACCTTTCCGCTCATCTCGTAACCTGAAAACGGCGTGTTTTTGCCCTGGCTCTTCAAAGTGCCCGGCTCGACCTTCCAGCGCGCATGCGCATCGAACACGCACAGGTCGGCGTTTTCGCCGGAAGTAATGGCGCCCGCCCGTATGCCCAATATGCGCGCCGGCTCACTCGTGACTTTGGCAAGCGCGACTGCCAGCGGGACTTTTGCTTCGTCGCCCCATTTCAGCGTGAGCGCGAGCAGCAACTCGATCCCGGTCGCCCCCGGTTCCGATTCGCCGAATGGCAATTGCTTGGCATCTTCGTCCACCGGCGTGTGGTCGGAGCATATCGCATCGATGGTTCCGTCTTGCATGCCACGTCGCAGCGCTTCACGGTCGCGCGCGGAGCGCAGCGGCGGAACCAAGTGGCAGTTCGAATCGAAGTAGCCGATATCCAGTTCGCTTAAATGCACATGATTGGCCGAGACATCGCAAGTCACGTCGATTCCCAGCGACTTGGCCTGGCGGATCATATCGACACCCTCCGCAGTCGACAGCCTGCACAGATGCACTCTTGCACCAGTCTCGCGAACCAGCAGAAGGATCGTGGAAAGCGCCACCGTCTCCGCGATAACCGGAATCGGAGCAAGTCCAAGGCGGGTTGCGACCTGACCGTCATGCGCGACACCGTCCCTCGCAAGGGTGGCATCCCTCGGCCGCAGCCAGACCGGATAACCAAAGGTGGATGCATACTGCATCGCCCGCAGCAGCACCTGATTGTCGCTCAGCGGCACATCCGCTTGCGAGAACGCGATGCAGCCGGCATCCAGCAATTCCGCCATTTCCGTGATGCGTTCGCCTTTCAGGCCTTGCGTCAAGGCCCCAAGTGGATACACATGCGCCTGGTTGAGGCTGCGCGCGCGATGCTTGAGCATTTCCACCAGGCCGGGTTCGTCCAGCGGCGGATCCGTGTCGGGCGGGCATACCAGCGAGGTCACCCCGCCGGCGACCGCGGCAGCCATTTCGCTTTCCAGCGTGGCCTTGTACTCGTATCCGGGCTCGCGCAATCTGGCAGACAGATCGACCAGACCGGGGCATACCACCATTCCCGTTGCATCGATGACGCGGTTGGCATCGAAATCGGTTGGCGAGGGTCCGATAGCTACGATCTTCCCTGCCGCAATGAAAACGTCCTGGACCTTGTCTACCGCCTTGCCGGGATCGACGACGCGCCCGCCCTTGATCTGGATCTTCATGCGTTTCCCGCCAAGATAGACATCACGGCCATGCGCACCGCAATGCCAAACGTCACTTGCGGCAGGATCACCGATTGCCGTCCATCGGCGACGCTGGACTCAATTTCGATGCCCCGGTTCATCGGCCCGGGATGCATCACGATCGCGTCGGGCTTCGCATGGGCGAGTTTCTCCGGAGTGAGTCCGTAATACTTGAAAAACTCCTGCGCCGACGGTAGCAATACGCCGTTCATGCGCTCGTTCTGCAGGCGCAACATGATCACGACGTCGACATCCTTTAAACCCGACGCCATATCGTGATAAACGTGCACGCCGAGTTTCGAGACGTTCGTGGGAAGCAGCGTACGCGGGCCGATGACGCGGACTTCAGGCACACCGAGCGTCGTTAGCGCGTGGATCTGCGAACGCGCCACCCGCGAGTGCAACACGTCGCCGACGATGGCCACCCGCAGCGACGCGAATTCCTTCTTGTAGTGGCGGATCGTGAACACGTCCAGCAGGCCCTGCGTGGGATGCGCGTGGCGGCCGTCGCCGGCGTTGATCACATGGATGTAAGGCGCGACGTGTCGCGCGATCAGATGCGCCGCTCCGCTTTGCGAATGCCTGACGACGAACATGTCGGCATGCATCGCGGACAGATTGGCCACGGTATCGAGCAGTGTTTCTCCCTTGCTCTGGGAGGACGTACCGACGTTGAGGTTGATTACGTCCGCCGACAGGCGCTTTGCGGCGATCTCGAAGGTGGTGCGGGTGCGGGTCGAGGCTTCGAAAAACAGGTTGAAGATCGCTTTTCCGCGCAACAGCGGAACTTTCTTGATCTCGCGCTCCCCGACCGACAGGAACGAATGGGCGGTATCCAGGATATGCAGGACAATTTCCCGCGGCAGCCCCTCGATGGTCAGCAGATGCTGCAATTCGCCGTTCGAGTTCAGCTGCGGGTTGAAGCCCATCATGCGCGAGCCTGCCGATTCAATACCAGGCTGAGCTGACCGTTCTCGCTTTTCTTCAACTCGATCTGCTCCTCGTCAGCCACGGAAACTTCCGCGCCTACGAACTGCGCCGCGATCGGCAACTGCCGACCCCCTCTGTCGACCAGCGCGGCCAGCCGTATGCTCTGCGGCCTTCCATAGTCGAACAATTCATTCATGGCCGCGCGGATGGTGCGCCCGGTGTGCAGGACATCGTCGACCAGGACAATGTCAGCATCGGCGACTTCGAATGGAATATCCGATCGCTTGACCTTCGGATGCAGGCCGCGGCTGCCATAGTCGTCGCGATAGAAAGACACATCAACGGTGCCGAGGGGTTGCCTGAGCACCAGCGCCTTGTGCAGTCTTTGCGCCAGCCATACCCCGCCGGTATGGATACCGATCAGCGCCGTGTCCGGAGTCACGGATGCGCGCATGCGCTCGGCGAGGCGGGCCAGCAGGTCTTCCGCGTCGGGCAAAGGCTTGTTCATTGGTTGAAGTAATTTTCCAGAATCAGTTTGGCGGCGAGTTGGTCGATTTTTGAGCGGGCCTTGCGCACATCCAGTCCCATGTCGCGAGCCTGCTGCTCGGCCTCCACGGAAGTCAGCCGCTCGTCGACCAGGCGGGTTTCGATCCCGTAACGACCCTGCAGGCGCTGCGCGAACCTGCGTGCCAGCGCGGTCAGTCCATGTTCGCTTCCGTCGAGTGCCAGTGGCAGTCCGACCAGCAGCAGGGCCGGCTGCCATTCGTTGACCAGCGCTTCGATGCGGGCGAACCGCGCATCGTTGGCTTCGGCATCGATGGTATCGAGCGGGTGGGCGACGCCGAGTTGCAGCTCCCCCACTGCAACGCCGATGCGCCGTTCACCGAAATCGAAGGCCAGCACCGTTCCGGAACGAAAATTACGGGCTCGGAGAGCGGATTCGGGCGCGGTATCGGGCTTCGCGGACATGCTCAGCACCCGCCCCCCGGCACCGTCTCATGCATGACCGGCATCCTCCGAGAGGCTGGCCGGATCGAACCCGAGCAATTCCATCGCAGCAATAAAACGCTCGGATGACGGCAATTCGAAGATCACCGACGGCTGTGCCTTAACGGTCAGCCAGGCGTTCTGTCCCAGCTCCTGTTCGAGCTGGCCCGGCGCCCAACCGGCGTAACCAAGCGACACCAGGACGTTGTCCAGGCCCGGCCCGTCACCCTGGCTCAGCGCCTGCAGGATGTCTTTGGATGAGGTCAGCCCGACTTCTCCGTTGATCGACAGCGTCGACTGCCAGCCTCCGATCGGTCGATGCAGGACGAAGCCGCGATCAACCTGGACCGGGCCACCGAAATACACGGGAATTTTTTTGACCGCCTGATTCTCGAGCGGGATTTCGATCTGCTCGAACAAAGCTTCCAGCGTCATGTCGGTCGGTCGATTGACCACCACGCCCAGCGCGCCCTGCTCGTTGTGTTCGCAGATGAAGGTCAGCGACTTGGCAAAGTGGGGATCGGCCATGTTCGGCATGGCGATCAGGAAGTGGTTGGTGAGATTGACGCTTTGCATGGATTCGCCGCGCTCATTTTACCTGTGAGGATGCCTGTGCCACAAACCCGGCAGCCGGGCCCGTATAATCCGCACCTTGGAACCGGTCGCGGCGTTTTAGGCGGAACAGGATGAGGCGCCCGGTATCGCAGACTTCCCGGGCCGACCGGCGGCGCGTCGTGCACGGGATTGATTGAAGTTCGAGGGGATCTTCTGGCTACCCAACAGGAATTGGCCGCCTTCCTTGCTGAGGTCGAGCGGCGCGCGTTCAAGCAAGCGGTGTTTGCGGTGCGCGACCAACATGTGGCGCTCGACATCGTTCAGGACGCCATGTTGAAGTTGACCGACAAGTATGCAGGAAGGCCGGCTGCCGAGCTGCCGCTATTGTTCCAGCGCATCCTGCAAAACACCATTCGCGACTTTTACCGGCGTCAGAAGGTCCGTTCGCTGTGGACGACCCTTTTTTCCTCGCTGCAACCGCGAGACGACAACGAAGACTACGATCCCCTCGAGTCCATGGAGACCGAAGGGCCGGGAGGAAAGGGCGACAGCCCGGCCGACCGGCTGGAACGTTCGCAAATAGCCGGCGTAATCGGACAGGGGCTCGAGCGGCTGCCGCCCCGTCAACGCGAGGCCTTTCTATTGCGTTACTGGGAGGAGTTGGACGTGGCGGAAACCGCGCAGGCGATGGGTTGCTCGGAAGGCAGCGTAAAGACTCACTGCTCCCGTGCGACGCACGCATTGGCGGCGTTTCTGAAGGACAAAGGAATCGAACTGTGAACGAGAACGAGGTTGCCGGACGGATTGTTGCGCGGCTCGATCAGAATCTGGCCGATTTGCCGGCACCGACCGTCCAAAAACTTCAGGCTGCCAGGCTGGCCGCCATGGCAGCTTACCGCCCCGACAGGCCGCTGTGGGGGCACTCCAGGGCGGGTAGCATCCTGAGCGGCTGGGGTTTGGGCCACGGCCTGACCGCAAGGCTGGTTCTGCCGGCCGCCATCGTCCTCGCCAGTCTTACCGGGCTGATCTATTGGCAAATGTCGAGTCATCATGAAGAAGAACTGGACACTGGCCTCTTGGCCGGCGAACTGCCTATACATGCCTATACCGACCCGGGTTTCGAAACTTGGTTAAAGCACTCCAATTACACGCAGTCGCAACAATAGTACTGGCGTTTTCCCTGTTCGTCGGCGTGCCCACGATTACGCGCTCCGCTTTTGCGGAGGCGCCAGGCCCTGCCTGGTCAACGCTGTCTCCCGAGCAGAAAACCATACTGGCCCCGCTGCAGCAGGACTGGGACAAGCTCGATCCGGAACGGCGCAAACACTGGATTGGCCTGGCGGCCCGTTACCCCAGCCTGCCACCTGATCGGCAGCAACGCATTCAGCAGCGCATGCACGAGTGGGCGTCGCTGACGCCCGAGCAGCGCACACAGGCGCTCGAGCGCTACAAACAACTGAAACAGCTTTCTCCGGAAAAGCATCACGAACTGCACCAGCGCTGGCATGAATACCAGCAACTGCCGGAAGAACAGCGGCAGAAGCTGCGCGAAGGCCGCGGAGCTAGAGGCAACCCCGGCAGGTAACCGGTGCAAAGCCCGCCCCATGAGCGACCCGGCCGTACGCTGGATCTGGCACCACCCCGGATACAGGCGGCATTGCAATTGGCATCGCTGCGTCTGCGGCTCGTGAGTCTGGTCTACGAGGGGACACTGCTGTTCGCCGTGCTGTTTGTATCCTCCTACCTGTTCCTGAGTGTTGCCCGCGACGCACAATCCGGATTGCCGCGCGTCATCTTCCAGATTTATCTGCTATCGGTATGCGGCGCTTATTTCGTATTCTGCTGGGCACGCACCGGCCAGACGCTGCCGATGAAAACCTGGCGGATACGGATCGTCACCGAGGAAGGCGGCGGCCCGAGCGTGGGCAGAGCAGTCAAGCGCTACCTACTGGCAATACCCGGAATACTCTCGGGCATCAGCTTGCTGTGGGCGCCGTTCGACAGGGAACGTCAATTCCTGCACGACCGGCTGGCCGGCACTCGCATCGTGCGAGTGAACGTCGATCGGTGACCGGCGAACTGCAAGATCCTTCGGACCGTGTTCCTGCTTCGGGTTTTACCGTTCACTGCTCGCTGTTCACCGTTTTTCCACCTTCCACATCATCACCACCGCGGCGGCCAGAAACGCCAGCGCGGGGAAAATCGCGCTGAACAGCGGCGGCCAGGCGTTGAGCAGACCAAGATGCCCGAACAGGCGGTTGGCGAGATGAAATCCCAATCCCAGCATGATGCCGGTGAAGATCTTGCCGCTCACCCCACCCTCTCGCACCTGGAAGTAGGCGAACGGCAACGCCAGCACCATCATGACGAGCACCGCGAACGGATAGATGATTTTCTGCCACAGCACGATCTCGTAACGCGATGTCTCCTGGCGATTTTCGCTCAGGTGCTCGATATAAGAAATCAGTTCCAGCAGCGACATCTGTTCCGGCACGACCATCAGGACATTGAGAATCGACGGATTGAGCACCGAGCGCCAATAGGCCTCGGGAATCCGGCTCACGGTGGTGCGGTTCTCCTCGAAGCGCGTCTGTATCACGTCTTTCAACCGCCACAGATTCTCCCGCTGGTACTCGCCTGACTTCGCGCGACTGATCGCGCGCAATCGGTAGTCGGAATCGAACTCGTAGATCTTCACTTCATGGATCACCGTCTCCGGCATGACCCGTTCGACGTTGACGAAATTCATATCGTCCTTGACCCAGAGTCCGGAGCGGAATGCTTGTGCAACGACAGTGCTCGATGTGGCCTTGAGCCGCAGCTTTTGCGCAGCCTGTTCGCTGGCGGGAGCGACGAACTCTCCAATCAGGAACGTGAGCACCGAAAGGGCCGTACCGATCTGCACCAGCGCGATCGCCATGTTCTTTATCGATACGCCGGAAACCCGCATTACGGTGTATTCGGAATGCGCGACCATTTGCGCCAGTGCAAACAGGGTGCCGATGAGCGCCGCGACCGGCAGAATCTCGTAGGCCCTGCCGGGCAGGCTCAAAACCACATAGAGCCCCGCGAGGGACAGCCGATAGCTGCCACGGCCGATATCGCCGAGCTCCTGAATTAAATCGAAGAAAGCGAACAGCAGCAGCAGGGCCGCGAATACCAGCGCAGTGCTCCAGAAGATCTGTACGGCCACATAGCGCCGGATTGTCTTCATCGCTTCAGCTTGCGCAACGAGCGCACCGAGAGCCGGAAATAGAACATCATCGCGACCATCGCCAGCATCACCACATGCACGGCCCACATGCCGAAGAACACGCCGACCTTCTGCTGCGTGACCCATGCCTGGAAGATCGACAGCAGGTTGGTATAAACCATGTACAGCAGGGCGGCGAGCATGAGGTTGAGCGAACGCCCCGCGCGCGGATTGACAAAACTCATCGGGATCGCGAGCAAGCTGAGCACCAGCGCACTAAGAGGCAATCCGACGCGCCATATCAGCTCGGCGCGCGCTACTGAGGATTCGTCGGAGATCAGCGCCGACATCGGTAGTTCTTTGACCGAGGGCAGCGTTTCCTTGACCTCGCTGGCCTCGATACGCACGGAGTATTTCTCGAACTCGATGATCCGGTATTCCGCCGAGCCGGGCGGGCCGACATAGCGCCTGCCATTAAGCATCACCAGAAAGCGGTCACCATTGGGAGCCGTTTCCTGGTAGCCGCGCTTGGCAATCGTGGTGCCGATTTCACCATTCTCGTCCGAATGCACGAAAATGTTGGCGACGGTGGCCAGATTCGCCGCCAGCTTCTCCACGAAGTAGACACGTTCGGCATTGCGCGATTCCTTGAACACGCCGGGGGAGATCGCGGCGATGTCGTCCTGGCTCTCGAGCTGGCGCCGGTACTCCTCGGTCTTCGCGATCGCCCAAGGCGACAGGAAAAAGCTCAGGGTCGCGATCACGACAGTTACCGGTGCGGCATAGATCAACACCGGGCGAATCCAGGAATTGAGCCCCTGCCCGGATGTGAACCACACCACCATTTCGGAATCGCGGTAGCTCCGAGTCAATGTCATCAGCACCGAGATGAACAGCGTGATGGATAGCAGGTGGGGCAGGTATCTTAGACTGGCGAAACCGAGGAAGGTCAGGACCGCATCCGATGAAATGTTGCCGCGCGCGGCAAAGCCGAGAAACCGGATGAGCTGGGTAGTGATCGTAATCGCCAGCAGGACGAGGAAGGTGGCGATTCCGGTTGCGGCGAACTCCCGCAGCAGGGAGCGTTGAAAAATCATGTGCTACTTTGACTTTTGCTCGACGTGGAAGGGATAATCCTAAGTAATTGAATGAAAAACAGCATTATGAGGAGTCCGCAGTGGAATTTAGCATAAAAGCCGCAGCGCCGGAAAAATTGAAGAGCGATTGTGTCGCTGTCGCCGTATTCGCTTCCGCGAAATTATCGGCGGCGGCGCAAGCGCTCGATCGTGCCAGCAAAGGCAGAATTTCAGGAATTCTGAGGCAGGGCGATTTCGACGCGAAGCCCGGATCGACCCTGATGCTCTACGACCTGGCCGGGGTGGCCAGCAAGCGCGTGCTCCTGGTCGGATTTGGCGCAGAGGGCGAGACGGCCGCCAAGGAATATCGCGACGGCGTGCGGGGCGCAGTGCGCGCCGTTGCGGAGGCAGGCTTCGGGGAAGCCGCACTCTACGTTGCGGACATGGCCGTCAAAGATCGCGATGCCAAGTGGGTGACGATGCAGGTGGCAATGGCGTCCTTGGAAAACACTTACCGATTCGACCGCCTCAAAAGCAAATCCCGCGGACACCGGAAAAACCTGAAACGGATCCTTGTCGGCCTCGTCCGGGAATCCAAGTCCGCCAGCACGGCGGTCGAACGCGGCATTGCGATCGGCGAGGGCGTCAACTTTGCCCGCGATCTGGGCAATCTCCCGCCGAATATCTGCACGCCGAGTTATCTGGCCGAGCAGGCCCGCGCGCTGGGCAAAACCCACAAACTGAAAGTGACCGTGCTCGAACGCAGGGATATGGAAAAGCTGGGCATGGGATCCCTGCTGTCCGTATCCGACGGCAGCCGCCAGGCACCCAAGCTCATCACCATCGAGTATTACGGGGCCTCGAAAAAGCAGAAGCCCGTGGTCCTGGTTGGCAAAGGCATCACCTTCGACACGGGTGGAATTTCGTTGAAACCCAGTGCCGAGATGGACGAAATGAAGTACGACATGTCGGGCGCGGGCAGCGTGCTCGGCACCCTAAGCGCGGTCGCCGCGATGAAACTCCCGCTGAATGTGATCGGCGTCATTCCGACGACGGAGAATATGCCCGGCGGCAACGCGACGCGACCGGGCGACATCGTGACCAGCATGTCGGGCCAGACCATCGAGATCCTGAATACCGATGCCGAGGGCCGGTTGATCCTGTGCGACGCCCTGACCTATTCGGAGCGCTTCGAACCGGCTGCAGTGATCGACATTGCGACCCTGACCGGTGCGTGCGTCATCGCGCTGGGCCATGTGGCTTCGGGTTTGTTCACCAATGACGACCGGCTAGCAGACGAAGTGGTCGCCGCGGGACAGACATCCTGGGACCGTGTGTGGCTTATGCCGGCCTGGGAAGATTATCAGGAGCAGCTCAAGAGTAATTTCGCCGACATGGCGAACATCGGCGGTCGGCCTGGCGGCAGCATCACCGCCGCCTGCTTCCTCTCGCGTTTCGCGAAGAAATTCAAATGGGCTCACCTGGACATCGCCGGCACCGCCTGGAAGTCCGGACGCGAGAAGGGTTCGACCGGGCGACCGGTGCCGTTGCTTACGCAATTCCTCATGACGCGCGCAGGCTGGTGACTGAAGTCCTGTTCTATACCAACGCCGACAACAAGCTGCAGACAGCCTGCGCGCTGACCATCAAGGCGTTGGCGCGCGGCATGCGAGTGATGCTGCTGACAACGGATTCCGCGGAAACCGCGCGGCTCAGCAAGTTGATCTGGAGTGCGCCTTCCACGGGATTCGTGCCGCACTGTCGCAGCGGTGACCGGCTCGCTCCGGTCACGCCGGTCATCGTCGACCACGTCGCTGATCCACTGGTCCACGACCAGGTTCTCGTGAATCTTTGCGATCAGACGCCCCCGTTCTTCAGCCGTTTTCAGCGGCTGGTGGAAATCGTCGGCACCGGGGATGCCGACCGCGAAGCCGCGCGCGCGCGCTTTCGCTTTTACCGTGATCGCGGCTACGAAATCCGCACGCATCAGCTCGGAGCGCCTGTTTCGTAATGGCCGAGGAAATCCCCCGCGGACCCGAACCGACCCTCGAGGCCGACCAGCACGACGACGTTCTCGGCAAGATCGATCAGCTGCTGAACCGGCACCGGCCAAAGACGGCGGTTGCCGACGCCGTCCCGGTGCTGACGGATGCATCCCGGGAAGAAGCCGTCCCGGTCGACGATGAAATTCCGATTCTGCGCGATGTCGTGAGTGGACCCGGCCGACCGACGAAGCTTCCGCCTTCACCGGCCCGCCCCAGCGCGATCAGCAGCGTGCTGATACTGCGGCGAATGGCTATCGCCCTCGAAGCCGAGCACGCGAGGTTGCGGACGCAAATCGGCGGCGACGCGATGCAGGCACGCATGCTCGATCGGCTGGTCGCCGAACTCAGACGCGCGCTACCTGCCGCGGTACGCGCCGCGATCACGGTGAAAACACCCGATCCCTCGCGGCCCGACGACGACGGTCGGCTATAATTCGCCGCTTGAAATTTTTCCCCTGACAAATGGAACTCGCAAAGAGCTTCGAGCCGAAGGACATCGAGCAACGCTGGTACCCGACCTGGGAATCTCGGGGCTATTTCGCAGTGCGTGGCGAAGACAGGAACCCGGCGTACTGCATCCAGCTTCCGCCGCCCAATGTCACCGGCACCTTGCACATGGGCCACGCATTCCAGCAGACGCTCATGGATGCATTGATCCGCTACCACCGCATGCGCGGCTTCGCCACCAACTGGGTGGTTGGCACGGACCACGCCGGTATCGCCACGCAGATCGTGGTCGAGCGCCAACTGGAGCTCGAAGGCAAGACCCGGCACGACCTGGAGCGCGACAAGTTCCTCGAACGCGTCTGGGAATGGAAACAGCAATCGGGATCGACCATCACCCGGCAGATGCGACGCCTCGGCGCGTCCGGCAACTGGACCTTCGCCGACACCGAAAGACAGAAGAGCGGCTACTTCACGATGGACGCGAAGATGTCGCGCGCGGTCGTCGAAGTCTTTGTGCGGCTGCACGAGGAAGGCCTGATCTATCGCGGCAAGCGGCTGGTGAACTGGGATCCGGTGCTGGGCACCGCGGTATCCGACCTCGAGGTCGACAGCGAGGAAGAAGAGGGCCGCCTCTGGGAAATCCGCTATCCGTTCGTCGACGGTAACGGCAGCCTGGTTGTCGCCACCACGCGTCCGGAAACCATGCTCGGCGACGTCGCCGTCGCGGTCCATCCCGACGACGAGCGCTACAAGGCGCTGGTCGGCAAGCAGCTGCAACTGCCACTGAGCGGACGGACGATCCCGGTCATCGCCGACGACTATGTCGATCCGGAATTCGGCACCGGCTGCGTGAAAATCACGCCGGCGCACGATTTCAATGACTACGCCGTCGGCAACCGGCACGGACTCCCGCTGATCAACATCATGACGCTGGATGCCAGAATCAACGATCACGCGCCTGAGAAGTATCGAGGACTGGAGCGCTTCGAAGCCCGCAAGCGCGTGCTGGCCGATTTGCGGGCGCGGGGCCTGGTCGTCTCGGAGAAGCCGCACAAGCTGAAGGTGCCGCGCTCGGGCCGCACCGGCGTGATTGTCGAGCCGATGCTCACCGATCAGTGGTTCGTGAAAATGGAAGGCCTCGCGAAGCGCGGTCTGGATTGCGTAGCCGATGGCGAGGTGAAGTTCCATCCGGAACATTGGACTAACTTTTACAATCACTGGCTGGAGAACATTCAGGACTGGTGCATTTCGCGACAATTGTGGTGGGGCCACCAGATTCCCGCGTGGTACGGCGAGGACGGCAATATCTATGTCGGCGGCAGCGAGGAAGAAGCGAGAAAACACGCCACCGCGAAAGGCTACGCCGGCGCGCTCAGGCGCGATGAAGACGTACTCGACACCTGGTTTTCCTCCGCGCTGGTGCCGTTCACCTCGCTCGGCTGGCCGGAGAAGACCCGCGATCTGGAGCGGTTCCTGCCCTCATCGGTGCTGGTGACGGGTTTCGACATCATTTTCTTCTGGGTTGCGCGGATGATCATGATGACGCTGCACTTCACCGGCAAAGTGCCCTTCCGCGACGTGTACATCAACGCCATCGTGCGCGATGCCGAAGGCCAGAAAATGTCGAAGTCGAAGGGCAATACCATCGATCCGCTGGATCTGATCGACGGTATCGCGCTCGAAGAGCTGGTGGCGAAATCCACGGTCGGATTGCTGCGCGCAGAGCACAAGCAGAAGATCGAAAAGACCATACGCAAGAATTATCCGCAAGGCATTCCGGGATTCGGCGCCGATGCAATGCGATTTACTTTTGCGTCCCTGGCGACGTTCGCGCGAACCCTTAATTTCGATCTGAACCGCTGCGAGGGCTACCGCAATTTCTGCAACAAGCTGTGGAACGCGAGCCGCTTCGTGCTGATGAATTGCGAAGGCAAGGACTGCGGCCTCAAGGAACACGCCGTCGAAGAGTGCGGTCCGGGCGGTTATCTGGATTTCTCTCAGGCCGACCGCTGGATCGTCAGTATTCTGCAGCGTACCGAGGCAGATGTGGAAAAGGGTTTCGCCGAATACCGGTTCGACAACGCTGCGGGCGCGATCTACAAGTTCGTATGGGACGAGTACTGCGACTGGTATGTCGAAATCGCAAAAGTTCAAATGCAGGTCGGGACCGGCACCCAGCAACGCGCGACCCGGCGTACCTTGCTGCGCGTGCTCGAAGCGACGCTGCGCCTGGCGCACCCGATCATTCCGTTCATCACCGAGGAGCTGTGGCAAAAGGTCGCGCCGCTGGCGGATCGCCATCCCGGCGGCGAAGCGTCAATCATGCTGCAACCTTACCCCGCTTCGCAGCCGTCGAAGATAGACGACCAGGCCGAGGCCTGGGTCGGACAACTGAAATCGCTGGTGGAGGCCTGCAGGGCATTGCGCGGTGAAATGGAAATCTCACCCGCTCAACGCGTCCCGTTGGTCATTTCGGGAAATGCGGCGCTTTTGCGGGAGTTTTCTCCTGCGCTGAAAGCTTTGGCAAAACTGTCCGAAGTGGAAATCGTCGCTGAATTGGTGCCGGAAAGGAATGCGGTTGCAGCTCCCGTGCAGATTATCGGCGACTATCGTCTGATGCTGAAGATCGAGGTTGACGTTGCAGCCGAGCGCGAACGCCTTTCCAAGGAAATTGCCCGGCTCGAAAGCGAAATCGTGAAAGCCAGCAGCAAGCTTTCGAACGCGGGCTTCGTCGAGCGGGCACCGGTAAACGTGGTCGCGCAGGAGAGGGAAAGGTTGTCCGGCTTCACCGGGACGCTGGAGAAGGTCAAATCCCAACTCGCTTCGCTTAGCTGAAGAACTTGAAAAACTAAACTCACTCACCGCGGAGGACGCAGAGCGGCGCACGGACACGTTACCGACGTAGTCGGCCGCTTGCGGGGAGTGCGCCGAAGCGGCGCCGGAGGAAAATCAGAAACAAGGAAGAACATGTGAGAGCGAAGAGCAGGCCCGCTGCCGAAGTGACCACCAATGCCAGATTTTTACTTTCGGATATTTTCTTCTGTTTTTGCTCTTCCTCCGCGTCCTCTGCGTCCTCCGCGGTGAATGCGCTTTGAAATAAGCGGTCAAGCATGAACCATGCGCTCAGGGCGTTCAGGCACCGGAATTTCAGGCTGTTCTACGCCGGCCAGGCCATCTCGCTGATCGGCACCTGGATCCAGCAGATCGCACTTTCCTGGCTGGTGTACCGAACAACCGGTTCCGGATTTCTGCTGGGGCTGGTGACCTTCTGCAGCCAGATTCCGATGTTGATTTTCGTGCCGCTGGCCGGCCTGCTCAGCGATCGCTACGATCGACGCAAGTTGATGATCGCGGCGTACGCTCTGGCGGCGGCCCAGGCATTGACACTGGGCATCCTCACACTGACTGCAACGATCCGCGTCTGGCAGATTCTGCTGCTCGGATTCCTGTACGGCGTAATCATGGCCTTCGAAACGCCGGCACGGCAGTCGCTGATCAGCCAGATGGTGAATTCACGCGATGATCTGCCGAACGCCATCGCGCTGAACTCGGTCCTGATGAACAGTGGCAGGCTGATCGGACCGTCGATCGCCGGTCTGCTGCTGGTCTTCGTCAGCGAAGGCTGGTGCTTCCTGATCAACTCGGTGAGCTTCATGGCGATCATCGCCTCGGTCACCCTGATGCGCCTGCCGCCAAGATCCGCTGTCGTTGTACCGGGGTCGCTACTGAATGATCTCGCGGTCGCCGCGCGCTATGCGTGGAATACGCGACCGATCCGGCTCTTTCTGACGCTGGTCGCGCTGATCAGCCTGACCGCATCGCCTTATATGGTATTGATGCCGATATTCGCTCGCGACGTATTTGACGGCGACGCTCACACGTTGGGGTTTCTGGTCGGCAGCGCCGGGCTCGGCGCGGTCATTGGCACCGCATTTCTGACCACGCGGCCGAACGTATTTGAATTGAGCAGATTGGTGCCATTCACGTCGGCTGCTGCCGGTATCGCGCTGGTGCTGGTCGGCGTTTCGAAGATTTACTGGGTTTCGCTGGCATTCATGGCCTGCCTTGGCTTCGGCATCATCGTCACGGCCGCATCGGTGAACATGATGCTGCAAACCATCGTCGACGACGACAAGCGCGGGCGCATCATCAGCTTCTACGCAATGGCGTTCCTTGGAATGGCGCCGTTAGGCGGGCTGATCGCCGGTTCACTTGCCGGGAAGCTTGGCGCGCCGGTCACAGCGATGGTCGAGGGAACCTGCTGCCTGCTCGGCGCCTTGGCACTAATGCGTGGGCTGCCGGCGATACGAGCCGATCTGCGTCGGGCGCTCTCTCGTTTCACCGTGAAATCTTAAAAACTACCATCCTCACCAAACAACCAACTCTCACCGCGGTGAGCGTCTTTTTCGATTTCCAGGAGCAAAAAAAAACGGGCGCCCGAAGGCGCCCGTTGGATCACATTGACTTCTCTGGTCAGGCCAGATCAGTAGGTGTGCTTGATGCCGACGTGAAAAACTTGGTGATCGGACCCGGGGAGGCCACCGTTCGGTGCGCCTGCTTGGGTGTAAGTCGCGAGGTCCGCATTGTCGGTACGGGCGTAGATAAATTGCAGTTGCGATTGCTTCGACAAGTTGTGGAAGTAGCCGATGCCGAACATCTTCGCACCCGTATCGTTGGCAGTACCCGAACCCACTCCGGTAATGTTGATCTTCCAATTTTGTGCGATGCCAATTTCACCGCCGACATAGCCAGACGGCAGGTTGTACTTCACGCCGAACCAGTATGCGGTACGCTTAAGTTCGTTAGTATCGAGGGCTGACGTGCCATCGCTCTTGTACTTCAACTGTTCGTAGCGAACATGCAGACCCAGATCGCCGATCATGTAGCCGCCACCGACCTGAATACCCGTATCGCTGCTTGAAGTTGCAGGAACACCACTCAAGTTCAGAGCGTTCAGCGCAAAAAGGTCTTCATGCTTTTCGTAAGAGAGGTCGACGTAGAACGGCGCGCCTTCAGGCTGGAACTTGCCACCGACTGACAGAATCTTGGGATCGAACGAGGAACCCCCTATTGGGCTTGATTTGAATGCGCTCAGGGTGTAGTCGACTTCGAACGCGAAGCCATTGAAGTTCGGGCTTTCGTACCAGATGGTCTGGTCGGTACGGCGATAGAAACCGATACATCCGGCGCCAGAATTGGTCGGGCTGCAGCCGCCCTGACCAGTATCAAATGCAGTACCAAGTCCAGGTGTGCCGAGGATCATCAGGTTGCCGCCGGGTCCGAGTGCGCCGTCGAGCGGGTCGGCCGTGTACATCATGCGCTCGTACACGTTTTCGTTCGTGCCCATCTTAAACGCACCCCAACTGCCGGCCACACCCAGGAAGCTGTTACGGTTGGTGTTGTCGACGCCGGTGCTTTGCGGAGAAGCGATCAACTGATAGTGGAAAATCACCTTGTTGCCGCCGCCGATGTCGTCAACCGACTCCAAGTCCACGTGTGAGTAGTTTCTGTTCAGCAACGTCTTCGTCAACCCGTTGGCAATGGGGACACCTAATACCGTGCTAGAGCTCGATTTTGCGATTTCGATGCCGAGGTTGATGGCGCCGCTCAGCGTGACTTCCGCCATTGCGACCGGTGCGGCGAACAGGCCCGCTACCGCCACTGCAATTAGACTCTTCTTCATGCGATCTCCTTTTTTGATTTGCTTGAGCCGGTCGGACGCGTTAACTCGCCCTCCCTGACGGCGACACATTTCGAGCGCCGCGGATGTAACCTCTCCCGGGAAAGAAAGAAGTTGCCGCGATTCTGCCAAAACGCAACACAGGGGAGCAAGCGATTTCTCCCGCAAACAGGCGGCTTTTTGCAGGTTGTGTGGCATATTTACAACACCGCGCCGCAACATACGGTCTTGAGAGGCCTTAAAACCTGTTTTATAACAAAAACAGGGTCTTAAGAAGAAAATATAAAGTAATTTCTGGAAATCCGCGCAATCGGCTTCAAACAGCCGTAACTGACAGGCGGAAGAGGTTAGCAAGCGCTTCACCGGGATCGGGTGCGCGCATGAACGCTTCGCCGACCAGGAAGGCATCGACTCCGGCAGAACGCATGAGCGCCACATCGGCGGGCGCAAGAATGCCGCTCTCGGTCACGACGAGCCGCTCGTGAGGGATGTGCTCAAGCAGGCTCAGCGTGGTTTCCAGCCTGGTTTCGAAGGTTCGCAGGTTGCGATTGTTGATGCCGAACAACGGCGTCTGCAGGCCCAACGCGCGATCGATCTCATGGGCGTCGTGCACCTCCACCAATACAGCCATCGCGAGCCCCAAGGCAATGCGCTCAAGCTCCACCATTTCATCCTGATCCAGCGCCGCAACGATCAAAAGGATGCAGTCCGCGCCCATCGCGCGGGCCTCATAGATTTGATAAGGATCGACGATGAAATCTTTTCGCAGGACCGGCAGCCCGCTAGCGTCCCGCGCCTGTCTCAAATAGTCACGGTGGCCCTGAAAGAACTGTATGTCAGTCAGCACTGACAGACAGGCGGCGCCGTGTCTGGCGTATGACCGGGCAATTGCCGGGGGATCGAAATCGGCGCGCAGCACCCCTTTGCTCGGACTCGCTTTCTTGATCTCGGCGATCACGGCCGGCATTCCGGCCGAAATTTTCGCGCGCAGTGCCCCGAGGAAATCACGGGGCTTGTCCGCTTTCTCCGCGTCGCTGCGAGTCGCGGCAAGGGGGCGTTTTTGCTTCGCCGCAGCCACTTCCACTCGCTTTACTGCGAGGATTTTTTCAAGAATGTCTGACACGCTCTTTAACCGCCAAGGACGCAAAGGACGCCAGGTAAACCAACCATCGAAGACATCCAATGGGACAACATTCGCTGTTTCAAAGCCCGTTCGCCACGCGTTTTATACCGTCCCTCATGTGGGCCACATTGAAGTTGAGCAGAAAACCAAGTTTATAACCGCCGAGTTTGAGGTATGTAAGTATCTGGGCCAAGTGCGCAGGGATTATTCGGTCCACCGCTTTGATTTCGACGACCACTTTCTGCCCCAGCAGCAGGTCGATTCGATAACCTACGTCCAAACGAACTGACTCGTAGATCACCGGCATCGAGACTTGCCGTTCAACCATGAGTCCGTGTTTTGCCAACTCGTACGCGAGGCAAGCTTCGTACGCACTCTCCAAGAGGCCGGCGCCAAGCGCAGTATGTACGTGCATCGCAGCGGGAACGATTAACTTTCCGATGCAGTCCTCGTCCACTGGTTTCCCCTCGCGTCCTTGGCGTCCTTGGCGGTTAATGCCTCAGTTCTTCAGCTTTTGAGTAACCGTGATGAACTGGTCGAGCTTCGCCTTCGCCGCGCCACTGGCGATAGTCTCCAGCGCCAGACGAACACCGGCCTGGTGGCTGTCTGCAAGCCCGGCAACGTAAATCGCGGCGCCCGCGTTCAACGCCAGGATGTCGCGGGCGGGCCCAGGCTGGTCGGAGAGCGCCGTCAGCATCATGTCCTTCGATTCGCCGCCGTCCCTGACCTGGATTTCAGACAGCGCGCTGATGGCCATCCCGAATTGTTTCGGATTGATGGCGTACTCCCGGACGTCGTCATTCTTGAGTTCGCCGACCAGGGTATCGCCGGAAAGTGAGATCTCGTCCAGGCCCTCCATGCCATGCACCACCATGACATGCCTGCTGCCGAGCCGTTGCAGTACACGCGCCAGAATGCCGACCAGATCCGGATGAAACACACCGATCAATTGATTACCCGCCCCGGCCGGGTTGGTAAGCGGCCCCAGAATGTTGAATAACGTGCGTACGCCCAGTTCACGGCGAACGGGTGCGGCATGCTTCATGGCGCTGTGATGGTTGGGTGCGAACATGAAACCGACGCCGGTCTGGTCGATGCACTGCGCCACCTGATCGGGCGTGAGGTTCAGGTTCACACCGAGCGCCTCGAGGATGTCCGCGCTTCCGGACTTACTGGAAACCGACCGGCCGCCATGCTTCGCAACTTTGGCGCCGGCCGCTGCGGCAACGAATACCGTTGCGGTGGAAATGTTGTAGGTATGCGCGCTGTCGCCGCCGGTGCCGCAGGTATCCAGCAAGTGCGCGCAATCGCCAACTTCGACCTTGGTCGAGAACTCGCGCATAACCTGGGCGGCAGCGGCGATTTCGCCGATGGTTTCCTTTTTCACCCGCAGGCCGGTGATGATGGCCGCGATCAGCGTGGGCGACATCTCGCCGCTCATGATCTGGCGCATAAGCGACAGCATCTCGTCGTGAAAGATCTCGCGATGCTCGATCACCCGGACCAGGGCTTCCTGAGGTGTCATGCCGGCTCCTGAAACTTGTGGCTAGTCATTGTTGACGTTGCCGAAACGGGTTGCGCCACCCTTCTCCCTCTACCCAATAAAAACACTTTCACCACGGAGGACGCGGAGGAAGGGCAAGAACAGTTAAACATTCGAAAGTAAGGACTATGGTATCGGTGGTCACTTTGGCCCTGCGCCTGCTTTTAACTCCTATACGTTTTTCCTCGTTTCTGATTTTCCTCTGCGTCCTTTGCGTCCTGCGGTAAGTGTTTGTGCTCTTCAATTTCTCAGAAAATTTGCCAGCAGATCGTGGCCGCGTTCTGTGAGGAAGGACTCTGGGTGAAACTGCACGCCCTCGACTGCCAGTTCCTTGTGACGCACGCCCATGATTTCACCGTCATCGGTCCAGGCCGTCACCTCGAGACAGTCCGGCAGGCTTTTCTTTTCGATGACCAGCGAATGATAGCGCGTGGCGGTCAGCGGATTGGGCAGCCCGCGGAAAACGCCGGCATCCTTGTGGCGGATGTCGGAAGTCTTGCCGTGCATCAGTTGTCCGGCGTGAACGATTTTTCCGCCGAATGCCTGTCCGATGCTCTGGTGGCCCAGGCAGACACCAAGGATCGGCAACTTGCCCGCAAAGTGCTGAATCAGCGGCACCGAAATGCCGGCCTCGCTAGGCGTGCAAGGTCCCGGGGAAATGACGATTCTCGAGGGATGCAGAGCCTCAATCTGTTCCAGCGTGATCTCGTCGTTGCGGTAAACCCGCACATCTTCACCCAGCTCGCCGAGGTACTGCACCAGGTTGTAGGTGAATGAATCGTAATTGTCGATCATCAGCAGCATAATTGACTTGACCTTCTGTTTCTAAATGCTGGCATCAAAGCTGACTTGCCTTTGATACCCGCACTCAATACCCGCTATTGATTTGGATGGCCCCGGATAATGCCCCGAAATTCCGGGCCTCGGTCGCCGATACGCTCGGCACAGCGATAAGGGAGATCAGGCGGCAGGCTTGCGCCAGCGCCGGCAGGGGAAAACGGCGGGGTTGCAGAGAGGAATCACGGGCGCATTATTGCACCGCTCGGGATCGCCGCCAATCCCGCGGCGGCACCGGGTTGCGATCACAGAGAGGCTCGATACCGACTTGGCGCCATCCGATTTGGCCAAATTTTGCCTTTTCGAATGGCAATTCGGCCAAGACCATCCGAAATGGTTGATCTACGTCAAGCGGAAGAATAGTGTTCCTTACCGGCTGTGCATATCCGATGCGTGCCCAGAACCAGGGAAAGTCACTCCTATTCGTTGCTTGACGCAGTAGCGCCATTTCCTGCCGCGATTTTTTTAGGGCCATTGTGAAGACGCAAATAATCGCACTGATTCAGGCCGGCGTCGTGTCATTCACATTGGCGCTAACGGGATGCGGTGGTGGCGGAGGGGGTGGCGGGTCAAGCCCCCCACCAGTGACGAACCACACCGTCACCCTGGCTTGGGCGCCCAACCACGAAAATGGGGTCAACAGCGCGGGTGGCGGCTACCAAGTCTCGATCAGTGGCCAACCGACGATTGAAGTGCCGTATGCGGCCGGACCCACGGCACCGACATCCACCGTTACGACATTGCAGACGGGGACTTACACCGTAACCGTGCGCGCCTTCGCGGCGCTCGATGCGCAAGGCGGCAGCTCCGGCCGCCTCAGCGCGCCCTCGCAGTCGCTCACCGTGGTCGTGCCCTGACACAGGCAGGAGACTCTAATGAAAACACCGTCACGCTCGATTGCCATAGCCGCTTTCGTCGGGGCTGTCCTGACGCTGGCCCCTCAGGTTTCCGCTGTTCCTTTCGCGCTGCCCACTCTGGCCGGCGCGGCTGGCGCGAAGTACGTGCCGGGTGAAGTGATTGTGAAGTTCAAACCTGCTGCCAGCATGCAGCAGCGCGCGGCGACCATGGCGGCCCGGGGACACTCCGTCCTCGCCAACCTGGAGCAGCCCGGCTGGATGCACATCAAGCTCGGCGCCGGCCAGACGGTGGAGACGGCGCTCACGGCCTACCGCAACGACCCGAATGTCGAATACGTCCAGCCGAATTACATCTACCACGCCACCGCGGCGCCCAACGACCCGCAATACGCCCAGCTCTGGGCGTTCAAGAACAACGGACAGATTGTCGGCACCTTTCCGCCCAACAGTGGCACGGTGGGCGATGACATGAACATCGAGCCGGCCTGGGATCACATCACCGATTGCAGCAGTGTTGTGGTTGCGGTGGTCGATTCTGGTGTTAACTATAATCAACAAGATCTCTCCGCTAACATGTGGAACGGCAGTGCCAACCATGGTCACGATTTTGTCGACAACGATAACGACCCGATGGACCTCAACGGTCATGGCACGCATGTCGCCGGCATCATCGGCGCCGTGGGTAACAATGGGATGGGCACCACTGGCGTGTGCCAGAAGGCCAGCATCATGGCGGTGCGCGTGCTGGATGCCGCGGGTAGCGGGACGACGGCGACCATTGCCCAGGGCGTCAACTTCGCGGTGACCAACGGTGCCAAGGTGGTCAACATGAGCCTCGGCGGCGGAGCCTTCGACCAGCTCTTCAGCGACGCCATCACCACCGCGAAAAATAGCGACGTCGTGGTGGTGGTGGCGGCAGGCAACAACGCCAGCAACAATGCCGTCACTGCTTTTTATCCCTGCAACTTCACCCAGCCGAACCTGGTCTGCGTCGCCGCGCTCGACCAGAACTACGCGCTCGCGAGCTTCTCGAACTGGGGAGCGACCAGCGTTGATGTCGGTGCGCCGGGGGCCAATATCTTAAGCACCTATGCGGGGACGGTTGCGACGACGACCGACCCTCTGACCGGCTGGACGATCAGCAGCGGCTGGACTCATGTGCTCAATGGCGCTAACGATTTTCTGGTCGATCCAGGAAATTTTCTTATTACCAAGTATGGGCCCAACCTGAACGACACGGCCGCCAAGGGGTTCAATACCTCCGCAATCAACGGTGTGATCTTGAATTTTGGTTTGTTGGTTAATCTTGCCAATGGCGGGGACAGATTTGTCGTTGGGGTGGATCCGAACGGCGTTGATCCCTTCGGCGCAGGCGCGTTAACGGGAAGTATTTCCGGTCCTATCGATACCGGCAATTCGGGATTCCTCGTTTCCTTGGATATCAGCGACTGCGCGGCGAAAATTAACTGCCTGATCGGCTTCAAGCTTGCGACCGGCCCGACCACGCCAGGTGATTTCGGTATTGGCATCACGCAATTCTCGATCAACGCTTTGTCGCTCATGACCAACACCTATCAAATCGAAAGTGGCACCTCCATGGCCTCGCCCGAGGTCGCGGGACTCGCTGCGATGCTGCGCGCCTTCAACCCGGAGTACACCTACGCCAATACCGTCAACGCCATCAAGAATGGCGGCAGATCCGTCCCCGCCCTCGCCGGCAAAACCACGACCGGCAAGGCGGTCGATGTCATGTCGTCCCTGGCGTTCATCAACCCGCCCACGGGCCTGACGGCCACCGTGCAATAGGAGGCGGCATGCGATGCGGAGGGCGGGGGTGCATCGGACTTGTAGTGGCCATGGCGGGTCTGGCCGCGACATCTGCCTGCAGCCAGACGCCGCGCGACCCTGCGCCGACGCCGATGGACTTTTCGTCGCGTCAGATCCGGGCGCCTGGGGAATATCTCGTTACGCTCGCCGCGGGAGCCGATGTTAAGGCTATCGCCGACCTCTACGGACGTTTCGGGATCAAGGGCACTCAGGGTCTGGGGCGCAACATCTTCCTCGTAACGCTCACTGAGGATCCGGGACCAGCGAAGATGGAGAAGCTGCGCGGACAGAACGCGCAGATCGAGGCCGTTCAGCCGAACTTTGTGTACCGGGGCAACGGACGCGGGAACATTCAGTAGACGAGAGCCCTCTCTCATTGCGACACCGAAAAGCGAACAGATTTATTAATACCTGCGGAATTTCCGCGCTGTGCCGCTCGATCAGTTCTAGCAGCAGAAATGCCATTCGCTACTCGGCGGCCTTCCACGTCGGCGCTTCGGCGCACTCCCCGCAAACGACCGACTACGCCGGTAACGTGTCCGTGCGCCGCTCTGTGTCCTCCGTGGTTAGTGTTTAATCAAGCTTGCTGTTCAGACCAGCCTGGGCCATTTCCGCCGCGCGCAGCAAGGCTCGCGCCTTGTTTTGCGTTTCGGTCCATTCGCTCTCCGGCACCGAGTCGGCAACGATGCCCGCGCCAGCCTGCACGTATAGCCTGCCATCCTTCACCACCGCGGTACGGATTGCGATGGCGAGGTCCATGTCGCCGTTGAAGCCGAGATAGCCGACCGCACCGGAATAGATGCCGCGCTTACTCGGTTCGAGTTCGTCGATGATCTCCATGGCCCGCACCTTGGGCGCGCCGCTTACCGTCCCGGCCGGGAAAGTCGCTTTCAGCACCGCCATTGCATCGAGGCCTTGTTTCAGCCTGGCCTCGACGTTGGAAACGATATGCATCACATGCGAATAGCGCTCGGTCGTCATGTTCTCGGTTACGCGCACGCTGCCCGTTTCGGCTACGCGGCCGATATCGTTGCGCCCGAGGTCCATCAGCATCACGTGCTCGGCTCGCTCCTTGGGATCGGCCAGGAGTTCCTGTTCGAGCGCAACATCCTGCTCCCGCGTTGCGCCCCGTGGACGCGTGCCGGCTATCGGCCGGACCGTGACCATGCCGCTTTCCAGGCGCACCAGAATTTCCGGCGAAGCGCCGACGACATGGAAGTCCGCCATGTCGAAGTAGAACATGTAAGGCGAGGGATTGAGCGCGCGCAACGCACGGTACAGCGACAGCGGAGAAGCGCGAAAGGGAAGGCTCATGCGTTGCGACAACACGACCTGCATGATGTCGCCATCGAAGATGTAGCGCTTGGCGCGTTCCACGGCCGCAATGAAAGCCTCACGGCTGAATTCCGAACTTGGTTGCGCCGGCGGGACTGGCGCTTCCGGCGGCACGACGACCGGCTGGCGCAGCATCCACAGCAATTCCTGCAGGCGTTGTTGCGCCCGCGCATAGGCGTTGGCCGCGCCCGGATCGGCATAGACCACCAGAAAAAGTTTGCCGGAGAGATTGTCCAGCACGACCAGTTGTTCCGACAGCAACAAGAGGATGTCCGGCGTCTGCAGCGTGTCCGGTTTGCCGGTGCGGGCGAGCTTTTTTTCGACGTAGCGCACCGTGTCGTAACCGAAGCAGCCGACCAGCCCGCCAAGAAAGCGCGGCAAGCCCGGTAGCGAGGCCGCCTGGATGCGCGCATGGCAGGCGGAGACGAACTCAAGCGGATTCTTATGTTCATCCCGGCTGATCAGTTCTCCGCGACGATATTCGCTGCACATAGTGCCGTGCACTTCGAAGCGGGTCTCGGCGGGCAGGCCGATGAAGGAATAGCGGCCGAAACGTTCGCCGCCCTGCACAGACTCGAGCAGATAGGAGTAGGGCTTGTTGGCGAGTTTGAGGTAAACGGAAAGCGGAGTATCGAGGTCCGCGAAGGTTTCCAGCACAACCGGGATACGGTTGAAGCCCTGCGCGGCGAGTTGCGTGAATTCCTGCTCAGTCATGATGAACTCCTGAAACTTCGAAAACGGGATAACGGAAACGACGCCGCGTCAGGCGCGACGCCAGGACGCGGATTGGCGCCACCAGCGCCAACCGGCCCGAATTTCCATTCCCAGGTTTTCAAGTTTCGACGAGTTCATGAACGCGGAAGTCTGATCAGATCCAGCAAGTCGGGAAGCGTGGGTACTATAGCATCGCAATCAAGCTCTTGCACCGCCAGCGTGCCGCGGTAACCATAGGGGACGCAGAACACAGGGCAGCCTGCAGCGCGAGCCGATCCCGTGTCGACCGGCGAGTCCCCGACCATCAGCAAGCGTGCTGGGTCGATGCCGAAGACCTGCGCGCTGTGTACAAGCGGCAACGGATCGGGCTTCTTCCGAGGCAGGCTGTCTCCGCTGAGGATCAGGTCGAAGTATCCGGTCAGCGCCAATCCTTCCAGCAAAGGCTCGGTGAAGCGCGCCGGTTTGTTGGTCACGCAGGCGAGCTTGAATCCGCGCGCGCGCAGAATTTTGAGAGAGGAAACAACGCCGGAAAACGGATGCGATGCGCGCGTCAGCACGCTCGCGTAGTGGCTGCGAAAGTTCTCTGCGGCCTTTTCGAACAACGTGGGATCGGGTTCACCGTCGGGCTTCCCGGTCAACAGGCGCCTGACCAGGCGATCGACGCCGTCGCCCACATAGGCCCGTACGGTCGACTCGGTTACGGCGGGCCGACCGATTTGCGCGAGCATGCGTACCGCGGACTCGTGCAGGTCCGGCAAAGTCTCGACGAGGGTGCCGTCCAGGTCGAAGGCTATCGCCTTAATCTCGATCGGGAATTTCAAGAGATGCGCTCACCACGGAGAACACGGATACCCTCGCGATAGCGCGGGGTACCCTTTTAGGAAAACCAAAAAAAATGGAGGATAAAAGCAAAGTGACTGTTCGTGATCCTCTGCGGCCAATTTCGACTTTGCTGGAGCATCCGCAACTGGAGCTTCTTACACTCGTTTGCTTTTTTTGCTCCTGCCCTTACCTCCGCGTCCTCTGTGTCCTCCGTGGTTAAAGCTTTGCATTCGACAACTCGGCGCGCATGGCGGCGATGGTGGCCTTGTAGTCTTTGGTGCCGAAGATCGACGAGCCGGCAACGAACGTATCCGCGCCGGCGCGTGCAATCTCGGCAATATTGTCGACCTTGACGCCGCCGTCGACTTCGAGCCAGACCTCGCGGCCCGATTTCACGATGCGTTCGCGCGCCACACGCAATTTGCCGAGCGCCGCGGGAATGAATTTCTGCCCGCCAAAGCCGGGATTGACGGACATGATCAGGATCAGGTCCAGCTTGTCGAGCGTGTGGTCCAGCCAGGAAAGCGGGGTCGCTGGATTGAACACGAGGCCGGCCTTGCATCCCGATTCCCTGATCAGTCCGATCGTGCGATCGACATGATCGGAGGCTTCCGGATGAAAGCTGATGATATTGGCTCCGGCCTTGGCGAAGTCCGGAATGATGCGATCGACCGGCTTGACCATCAGATGCACATCGATCACCGCCTTGGTCAACGGCCGGATCGCTTCACACACCATCGGGCCGATGGTGAGATTCGGCACGTAATGGTTGTCCATCACGTCGAAATGAACCAGGTCGGCGCCCGCACCAATGACGGATTGCACTTCTTCACCAAGTTTGGCGAAATCGGCGGAAAGAATGCTCGGAGCGATTCGATACATGGTCGGGCAGGCGGGTAGAGTCGGCGGCATTGTACCGTTTTCGGCCTTGCCGCTTGCTGGGGAATCAGGTCAAATGCCGCAGTGGCCGAGCACAAGAAATACGACATCACGGTGACCGCGCGGACGACCCATATTCCCGGGCAGTCCGACGAAGCCAACAACCGTTATGTTTTCGCGTACACGATCACCATCGTCAATTCGGGCAGCGTCGCCGCCCGGCTGGTCTCGCGTCACTGGATCATCACCGACACCGAAAACCGTAGCCAGGAGGTGCGCGGATTGGGCGTGGTCGGCGAACAACCGCTGCTTAAACCGCAGCAGAGCTACGAATATACCAGCGCTACCGCGATCGCGACCCCGGTGGGGACAATGCGGGGCAGCTATCAGATGATCGCCGAGGATGGCGTGACCTTCGACGCGCCGATTCCGCAGTTCACGCTGAGCGCACCGCGAGTGCTGCACTGACACTTCTTTGTTCCAATCCCGTGTCAAGGTCGTTGTCAGTTCCAAGTTCCGCGATCGGAGTCGCCGGCTGGCTTTTCCGCGTTATTCCTTCCTGTCGTGGTCTTGATCGCGCTTGCGCGGCATCGTCCACCAGATAATGAGCAGGAACAGGACGACAGACAGAACCGCCTCGAGTATCAGCCAGATCACTTGAGAAAACTCCGGCAGGCCGGAAAATCGCCGGGTATCGCTTTGCGATACCCGGAACGCAGAAAGTTCATGCACAGTCACCGAATGCAGACCGGAAAATGGCTGGCGCTCGCGTTATGCGCGGCAGTCGTCAGCGGTTGCGCGAGTGTAACCAATCCCAACACCGCGCCACCAGCGCAGATCTTTCCTGAACCCGTTCCTTCGTCGCCTTTGCCGCCGCAGCCCGAACCGGCATCCGTATCCGCACCCGAGCCGGCCATCGTCACGGCACCGGAACCGTCGTCGCAGGTGCGAAGCTATGAGTTGCAGGATTGGGCGGCGTTGCCGGACTGGAACAACGACAACCTTGCAGAGGCACTGCCCGCTTTTCTGCTTTCCTGCAATGCCCTGAAAGCCGCCGAGGAATGGACTTCAGCCTGCGCGGCAGCGGCACAGGTTCGCAAGGCCGACCCCATGGCCGCACGGCAATTCTTCGAATCGACCTTCGTTCCCTGGCTGGTGCACAACGCGGATGGCGGAACGGACGGACTGGTGACCGGCTACTACGAACCTCTGCTCCATGGCAGTCGAATGTTCGGCCGCAGCTATCGTTATCCCGTTTACGGCGTGCCGCCCGACCTTCTGGTGATCGATCTGGCCGAGAGTAATCCGGACCTCAAAGGCATCCGGCTGCGCGGCCGCATGCAGGACAAGAAAGTCGTCCCCTATTACACGCGTTCGGAGATCGAGCGTGGCCTGGCCTCTCTGCGCGGTCGTGAAATTCTCTGGGTCGACGACCCCGTCGAGCTGTTTTTCCTGCACGTCCAGGGCTCGGGGCGCGTCAGATTGCCTGGCGGGGAAACGGTCCGCGTCGGCTTCGCGGAACACAATGGCCATTTATACAAATCGATCGGCAGGATTCTGGTCGAGCGCGGCGAACTCGCCGCGGACAAAGCCTCGATGCAGGGAATCAAACAGTGGGCTGCGAAGAACCCGAACAAACTTGCGCCGTTGCTGCAGCAAAATCCGGCTTATGTGTTTTTTCGTGAGCTGCCTGATTCGCTGCTCGGGCCGACCGGCGCGCTGGGCGTGCCATTGACACCGGGGCGCAGCATCGCAGTCGATGCCATGACGACTCCGCTCGGCGCACCCGTATTCCTGTCCACGACCTCGCCCTTGTCGTCGCGCCTGCTCAATCGCTTGGTCGTCGCGCAGGACACCGGCACGGCAATCAAGGGCGCGGTGCGCGCCGATTTTTTCTGGGGGTTCGGCGACGACGCGGGACAATCCGCCGGACGCATGCGTCAAAGCGGCCGCATGTGGATCCTGTATCCACGTGGCTTCCAGCCAAAACCACCATGATCATTGCGCGGCACCCGTCAATTCCGGATCGAACTCGACTTTGATCAGTACCCGGCTGCGTACCATCCGGCCATCTTTCTGGGCCGGGTAAAACATCGCGTTCGCCAGCGCCTGTTGCGCGGCCTCCTCGAAAACACCGTCCGGCGCGGCGTCCATGACCGATGTGCCGACAACCTTCCCGACTTCGTCGATCAATACCAAAAGCGTGACGGCACCGGCGACTTGCGCGTCGCGGGCTGTCTCAGGATAGACCGGCGTAATCCGCCTCAATGCCTGAGGATAGATATCGAGGTCCTTTGCCGGGTAGTGAACCGGGTCCGGGATAGTTGCGATTGCCGCATCGTTACCGGCGGGCACAACCGGTTCCGGATCAATGGGCGTGGTCGTTGGAGTCGGCACCGCTGAAAGTTCTGCCGCAGCGCTCGACTCAGGCTGCGAAAGCGCAACGGGCGCGGGCCGAGAAAAGTCCGGCGGACCAAGCCGCTCAGGCAGTCTGGCTCGTCGCGCGCTTGCGGCGGGTTGCGGGGACATCAGTCGCGCGCGAATAACCGTTACGCGCACGCCAGGACCCGGGTCCGCGGACAGCGAAAATCCGTAGATCAGGAATACGTGAAGTGCGGCGGAAAGCGCGATAGCCGCGGACATGCGGCTGAATATCGCTGGCGACAGCCCTGGGGAAGTTTGTCGGATCCTGCGCACCCACCGCTCCCAGCCGGTTACGCTGACGCCCCAATTCTAGAGCGTCGGCGAAGATGCGCAACGTCGTTTTTACGACTTGCCGGCGCTGCTGGATTTGTTCAGCAATTCCTCGAAGCGCTCGGCGGGAATGGCTCCCGGTACGCGCTTGCCGTCTGCAAAAAAGATGGTCGGCGTACCGTTGATCTTCTTCGACTGTCCATAGGTCACGATCTTGTCCACCGGGTTGTCGCACTTGGCGGATTTCGGCGCGGAGCCCTTGAGCATGTACTCATCCCACGCTTTCACGCGGTCGGATGCACACCAGATCGCGCGCGACATCTCCGGCGCCTTCGGATGCAATTGCTCGATCGGGAACAGGAAGATGTAGATGGTCACGTCGGTAACCTTCTCGAGATCCTTCTCCAGCTTGCGGCAGAAAGGGCAATCGGGATCAGAGAACACGGCCACCTTGCGGCTGCCATCGCCCTTCACCTTTTTTATCGCCAGTTCGAACGGCAGTTGCTCGAAGGGGAAGGCCAGCCCCTTGAGCTTCTTGTCTTCGATTTCGCGCTGTCGCGCATCGGTGATATTGGTTCTGGTCTTGGTCTCGATGATGCTGCCGACGATCAGATAATTGAAGTCGGGATCGGTGTAAAGCACTTCCCCGTCCACCAACATTTCGTACAGCCCGAGATAAGGCGTCTTGGTAATACTCTCGATGTTGGCCTGGGGATATTTCTTTGAAAATTCGGCACGAATCGAAGCTTCGTCGGCACACGCTACACCGCTCAGCAACACCAGCACGGAAGACAGTACGGTCAAGATACGAATGAACATGATTTCCAGGCAAACCCTGTGTGGACGATGAAAGGCCCCGTTGGACCGCTTAACCCAAAGCTCGTTTCACGAGCAATCGCTTTAATGGAGAGAACCGGTTGGTCAGGCGCAAACCCGCGTTGCGCAACCGCTTTGCTCCGGGCAGGCTGCTGTCGAAGAGCACCTGCAACCCGTCAGTTACCACTTCCATGGCAAGAAGGTCTTCGCGCCGGCTGCGCTCGAACCGGCGTAACAATGAAACCGCGCCGCTGTCGCTTTCCATGCCGCGTTCGGCCAGCACGGCCGCCAGCGCCTGTGCGTCGCCGAACCCAAGGTTCAGCCCTTGCCCGGCGAGCGGATGGACATTATGAGCAGTGTCCCCGACCAGGGCAAGACGAGGCCCGATCAGTCGCTTGGCCCGCATGCGTTGCAGCGGGAACCCGACTGCCGCGCTGACCGGCTGTAACTGGCCCAGCGTGCCAGAACTGGCCTGTTCCACCATTCGCGCCAGTTCTTCCGCCCCGGCGTCCAACAGAACCTGTGCATGCGCGTCGGGGGCGGACCAGACCATGGAAATGTGATTGCCCGGCAAGGGCAGCAGAGCCAGCACGCCATGGGTCAAAAACCACTGATACGCAACATCGCGATGTGTCCGCCCGGCCCGGAAATTCGCGACGACCCCCGTCTGCGCGTAATGGTGAACTTGCGTCGCAATGCCGGCCGCGGTGCGCAACGCGGACTCTGCGCCGTCTGCGGCGACCACGAGGCGAGCCTCGATCTGCCTGCCGTCGGACAATGAAAGCGTCGCCAGCGCGTCGTTCCAGCGTGCACCCGTACACTCGATTCCCGTCAGTAGCGTGAGATTGGCTTGAGTGGCCAGCGCCGACTGCAGGGCTTGCTGAAGGTTGGCTTCCTCGACTATCGAGGCCAACTCGGGAACACCGCTGCGGTAGGCGCTGAATTCGATTTTCGACGCATCGTCGCCGAACACCCGCATTTCGCGGACAGGCGCGACACGTTCCAGCGACAACTGCTGCCAGATTTCACAGCGTTCGAGGAAGCGGCGGCTGTGGCGGTTCAACGCGTAGACCCGCTGGTCGAAACCACTGGACGGCAATGCGCGCGCCACCCTGGGTTCCACCAGCGCCACGCTGAGCCCGGTCGGCGCCAATGCGCGCGCGAAACTGCCGCCGACAGGCCCGCCTCCGACTACTGCGACATCGACATTCATATGCCAAGTCTACAGGGTGAGGCCTAAGGGCGATGGCTGCGCGCCTGCCAGTATTTTCTAATCGTAAGATGAGGCTGAAACTGTCGAGGTCAGGCGGCGGATTTGGATCGACGGTTTATGGACTGGAACAGTAGTTTTCGAGCCTGCTGGACTTGTTTTGCGGCTTCATTATCGCTCATGGTGTTGGCTT
>JACQAP010000021.1:300000-488987 GCA_016194905.1 Betaproteobacteria bacterium | reverse complement strand
GAAACATTTTACTTAACTAAATGTCTTTAGTCAAGGGAAAGTTTTACTTTTTTGCGAGAAATCGTGCGGTTTTGGGGCAGATTTTCATGCCCATGATGGAAAACGGCTATTTGGATGGGTTTCGTCAAGTACATACTCCCGTTTTTTTATCCCGTTCGCTCAGTTCACCCAGCGTCGCGCGTTGCGGAACATCCTCATCCACGGGCTATCCTCCTTCCAGGAAGCCGGACGCCAGGAATTCTGGATGCTGCGAAAAACGCGCTCCGGGTGCGGCATCACAATCGTGAAACGGCCGTCAGGCGTGGTCAGTCCGCTGATGCCCTCCGGGGAACCGTTCGGATTCAGCGGATAGCGCGCGGTGACTTTGCCGTGGTTGTCCACGAATCGCAGTACTACGAGCTTGCGAGCCGCCGACAACTGGGCGCCATCTCGGAATTCCGCGAAGCCCTCGCCGTGCGCGACCGCAATCGGCATGCGGCTGCCCGCCATCCCGTCGAAGAACAGCGACGGGCTCTCCGGCACCTCCACCATGGCCACGCGGGCCTCGAACTGCTCGGAACGGTTGCGCACGAAATGCGGCCAATGCTCCGTACCGGGAATGAGCTCGTGCAGATTGCTCATCATCTGGCAGCCGTTGCAGACACCGAGCGCGAAGGCATCGTCACGCCGGAAGAACAGGCCGAACTGCTCGCGGGCGCGGGCATTGAACAGAATCGATTTCGCCCAGCCCTCCCCGGCACCGAGCACGTCGCCATAGGAAAATCCGCCGCAGGCGACGAAGCCCTTGAAGCCTGACAACGCAAGCCGGCCGATGATGATATCCGTCATGTGCACATCGACGGATTCGAATCCGGCGCGGTCGAAGGCTGCCGCCATTTCTATCTGGCCATTCACGCCCTGCTCGCGCAGGATCGCGATCTTCGGGCGCACGCGCTTGAGGATGAAAGGCGCCGCGATGTCTTGCGCGGGATCGAATGTCAGCCTGGCATGCAGTCCGGGATCGGCGGCATCGAGGATGCGATCGTATTCCTGCTGCGCGCATTCCGGATTGTCGCGCAACCGTTGCAGGTGATAGGTAGTCTCCGACCAGGCGCGCTGCAGCGCCACGCCGGATTCGCTATAGACCTCTTTGCCCTTCGAATGGATGATGAG
Source organism: Betaproteobacteria bacterium (assembly GCA_016194905.1). Taxonomy (NCBI): domain Bacteria; kingdom Pseudomonadati; phylum Pseudomonadota; class Betaproteobacteria; species Betaproteobacteria bacterium. The sequence continues at coordinate 487,835 of JACQAP010000021.1, read as the reverse complement.
CCGGCCGCTGCGATTGAGGGTGCCCAACCGGCAAAACTCTGCAGACAGGCCGGCTGCTTCGAACGCATTCTTCACGGCATCGAAACTGGTCGACCTGACCTGGAGAACAGCGCCCAGTTCTTCGTTGAACAGCGCCGCCACGACTTCTCCTTCGACATCGACGGTCACGCCGACATGCGAAGCGAACATCATTTCCGCAAGCGTGACCAGCAAGCCGCCGTCGGACCGGTCGTGATAGGCGAGGATGGCGCCTTGCCGGTTGAGTTGCTGGACCGTCTCGAAGAACACCTTCAGCTTCGCGGGAGAATCCACATCCGGCGCTTCGCCGCCGACCTGATCATGCACTTGCGCCAGTACCGACCCACCCATCCGGCTGCGCCCCGCACCGAGGTCGATCAATACCAGCACGCTGTCGCGATCCAGCGGCTGCAGTTGCGGCGTGAGGGTATTACGCGCATCCACGCAAGGCGCGAACGCAGATACGATCAGAGACAGCGGCGCAACGACCTCCTTGTTCTTTTTGCCGTCCCGCCACGCCGTACGCATCGACATCGAATCCTTGCCCACCGGGATGCTGATGCCAAGTTGGGGACACAATTCCATCGCCACCGCTTCGACAGTATCGAACAGCACCGCGTCTTCTCCCGGATAGCCGGCCGCCGCCATCCAGTTGGCCGACAATTTGACGTCGCCGATTTTCGCGATGCGCGCCGCTGCGATATTGGTGAGCGCTTCGCCCACGGCCATGCGCCCGGAGGCTGGTCCATTGAATACGGCCAGCGGTGTCCGCTCACCGATCGCGAAGGCTTCCCCACGATACGTCGTGAATCCCATCAGCGTCACCGCGACGTCGGCTACAGGCGTCTGCCAGGGGCCGACGAACGGATCGCGCGAGCACAATCCGCCAACCGTGCGGTCGCCGATCGAAATCAGAAAAGTTTTGTTCGCCACCGTGGGAAAGCGCAGCACGCGCAACACCGCCTCCTTGAAATGGATTGCGGAAAAATCCAACACGGGAAGCGCGCGCGTTCGCCGCTTCACGTCGCGGGTCATCTTCGGCGGCTTGCCGAGCACGACTTCGAGCTGCATATCGACCGGATGATTGCCGAACTTGGGGTCCTCGATTTTCAGCCAGCCGTCGCCGGACGCGGTTCCGACCACCGCAAAAGGACAGCGCTCGCGCTCGCACAAGGCTTCGAAGGCGGCGAAGCGCTCCTGCGCGACTGCCATGACATAACGCTCCTGCGCTTCGTTGCACCAGATCTGCGCCGGCGTCATGCCCGGTTCTTCCGATGGAATGTCGCGCAAGTTGATGTGGCCGCCGCGACCGGCGCCATGCACCAGCTCCGGCAATGCGTTGGAAAGCCCGCCCGCGCCCACGTCGTGAATCGACAGGATCGGATTGTCCTCCCCCATCGCCCAGCAGCGGTCGATGACTTCCTGCGCACGGCGCTGGATCTCCGCGTTGCCGCGCTGCACGGAATCGAAATCGAGATCGGCGATGTTCGCACCGGTATTCATGCTCGATGCCGCGCCACCGCCCATGCCGATCAGCATGCCGGGGCCGCCGATCTGCACCAGCAACGCACCCGCCGGCACGCCGGATTTCAACGATTGCGAGGCAGGAATCGAACCGACGCCGCCGGCAAGCATGATCGGCTTGTGATAACCGCGCACTTCGCCGCCGACCGATTGCTCGAAAGTCCGGAAATAGCCGCACAAGTTCGGACGGCCGAATTCGTTGTTGAACGATGCCCCACCGATCGGACCTTCCAGCATGATCTGCAGCGCGGACGCGATGCGCCCCGGCTTGCCGATGGCGTTCTTCTCCCACGGCTGCACGAAACCGGGAATGCGCAAATGGGAAACGGAAAACCCGGTCAGCCCGGCTTTCGGTTTTGAGCCACGGCCCGTCGCGCCCTCGTCGCGGATCTCCCCGCCGGAACCGGTAGCCGCTCCCGCGAAGGGCGAAATCGCCGTTGGGTGATTGTGCGTTTCCACCTTCATCAGAATATGTGTCTGCTCGGTGGCGTATCGGTAGGTTCCGGACGCGTCCGGATAGAACCGGTCGATCTCGGCGCCTTCCATGATCGAGGCATTGTCGGCGTACGCGACCACGGTCCCCGCGGGATGCGTCGCATGCGTATGACGGATCATGCCGAACAGCGACTTCGGCCGCTTCTTGCCGTCAACTATCCACTCGGCGTTGAAGATCTTGTGCCGGCAATGTTCGGAATTGGCTTGCGCAAACATCATCAGCTCGACGTCGGTCGGGTTGCGCCCCATGCGCCGGAAATTCTCCAGTAGATAATCGATCTCGTCGTCCGACAGCGCCAGCCCCATTTCGCGGTTTGCGCGCTCCAGTGCTTCACGGCCGCCGGACAGCAGGTCGATCGTGGCCAATGGCTGGGGGGCAACGTGCTGGAACAGTTGCGCCGCTGCTTCGAGCGAATCCAGCACGGTTTCGGTCATGCGATCGTGGAGCAGCGGCAATAGCGCCGCCTGCTGCGCTTTATCGAGCGGGCCGCCCTGCTTCGTGCTGACGTAGTAGGCCACACCGCGTTCGATCCGCTCCACAGTGTCCAGCCCGCAGGAATGTGCGATGTCGGTGGCTTTCGAGGCCCAGGGCGAGATTGTGCCCAACCGCGGCACGACCAGCAGCAAGCGACCGGCTTCGGAAACCCCGGCCGGTGCCGGACCGTAGGTCAGAATACGTTCGAGGACCTTGCGCTGCGGGGCCTGCAGCGGAACTTTCAGCGCGGCGAAATGCCAGTATTCCGCGGTGATGGCGGTAATGACGGGAGCGGTTCTCTTGAGGGCTTGGGTGAGCTTCTTGAGGCGGAATTCCGACAGGGCGTTGCGCCCGCGCAGCGTCAGAAGATCTGGCATTTAGGCATCGGCGAGTCGTTAAAGCGGAATTATAGCCTCCCTGTGGTTTAAACTGTCTCCTATGCCCCGAGCATTCACCCCGGTCTTTCTCGCCAGGGAAATCCACGAGATCGAACAGGCGGTACTGTCGCAGCCCTCTCCACCGCTCTTGATGGCGCGCGCGGGAGTTGCCGTGGCGGAGTTCGCGCGCGATTTGCTCGGCGATCGCGGCAAACGCGTCCTGCTGCTCGCCGGACCGGGTAATAACGGCGGCGACACCTTCGTTGCGGCGCGCCAGCTCAAGGAATGGTGGTACGACGTCACCGTCGTATTCACCGGACCGGAAGCGAAACTCTCGGCCGACGCCAAAGCAGCGCTGGCGGATTGGCGCGCGGCCGGCGGCGCGCTGCACGAATCGATTCCGTCGAGCGGCGACTGGCATCTGATTGTCGACGGGCTGTTCGGCGTCGGACTGGAACGCCCGCTAACCGGCAAGCATGCAGAACTGGTGAACTGGAGCAATGCCTCCGGCGTTCCCATCCTCGCCATCGATATTCCCAGCGGACTGCATGCCGACAGCGGGCGCGTGCTGGGCTGCGCGGCCCGGGCCCACCATACGCTTACGTTCATCGGCCTGAAGGCGGGTTTGTTTACGCTCGATGGTCCGGACTACGCCGGCGAAGTTCGTCTCGAATCACTCGGCGTCGACCTTCCCGAAACCACCGAACCGCGGGGCTGGCGCATCGAATCCGCCCTGATCGCGAGCGTGCTGCCCCTGCGAAGGCGCAACAGCCACAAGGGTACGTTCGGCAACGTCGGCGTCCTCGGGGGCGCGCCCGGCATGGTGGGCGCCGCGTTACTGGCGGGACGCGCGGCGCTGAAACTGGGAGCCGGACGTGTCTTCCTTGGATTGTTCGCCGATTCGCCTTCGGTGGATCTCGTGCAACCGGAATTGATGCTCCGGGCTGCGCAGGATTTGCTCAAGACCGAGGGATTAGACTGCATCGCGGTCGGCCCTGGACTGGGCGAATCTCAGGCGGCGCAGCACGCTCTTGCCGCCGTCCTGGCCCATAAGGCGCCGCTGGTTCTCGATGCCGATGCACTGAACCTCATCGCGACCCATCCGAAACTGCAGAAAAGTCTCGCGGCGCGGACCAGCGCCTCGATCCTGACTCCGCATCCGGCCGAGGCGGCCCGTTTGCTCGCCACCAGTACGGACAAAATCCAGCATGACCGGATCGCGGCTGCGCACACGCTGTCCGCACGGTTCAACGCCGCCGTGGTGCTGAAGGGAAACGGCAGCGTCTGCGCGCTGAAAAACGGCGACTGGTACCTGAATACCAGCGGTAACCCGGGAATGGCCGCTGCGGGAATGGGGGATGTGCTGACTGGGATCATCGCGTCGCTTACTGCCCAAGGTGGCGATCCTGACCTCGCGTTGCTTGCCGGTGTCCATCTGCACGGCCTGGCAGCAGACAGGCTGGTTGCCGCCGGCATCGGGCCCGCTGGGCTCACCGCTTCCGAAGTCATAGACGCCGGGCGCAAGCTTCTCAACGAAGCCCGGTCCTGACCCGTCAGGCAGTAACGCTACGCACCGTGAAAATCCCGAGCACGGTCATGACGATCGAACCGATCAGATGGCTCGATATCAGCAGGATTGCCCACGCATACCGGCTTTCCATCAGCAAGCCGACCGCTTCCGCGGAGAAAGAAGAAAAAGTCGTCAGACCGCCGAGAAATCCCGTGATCACGAACAGGCGCATCTCGACCGGGAGCCCGCCCTGTTGGGAGAAATACTCGACAGCAACGCCGATCAGGTAACCGCCGATCAAATTGGCTGCCAGCGTGCCGAGAGGGAGATTGGGTGTGACGGCATTCAACGCAATGCCCAGCCACCAGCGCAGCCACGCGCCCAGAGCAGCCCCGACGCCAACTGCTATGAAACCCGAACCGCCCATTTGCCGTTCCCCACAGCCGTTAAATGGCAAATGATAATCGAGAGCACCTCAGTTCCACGGACAATCGTAGGTGCAGTCGGGCTGCCGCTGCCGCGAAGCCATCTTCAGGGCGAAAAGCTGCTCTTCACGCGCGGCAATCAATGCTTCCGCTTCCTGCATCGGAAAATTACCCACCTGCGCACTGTGCATCAACGAAATCGAAAACGCGAAGTGGCCGGCGCTGTTAGCATCCTTGCCATATAACTCCCAATAGCGATCGCGCAGTTTTTCCTGTTCTTCCACGGCGGTAATCCTGCCCGTGTCACGCTCTGCCCTGACTTCTGCCCGATAGGATTCAAATTGCTGATCAGTGGTGGGCCGATTCAGATGCGCGCACGCGGGCAGCATCAATGCCAGGCATAGCAGCATTATTCTTTTCATGGTTGTCTCCTCACTAAAAAACACTATTGCATCTACAAAAAATCCTATCCACAAAAAATCCTTAGTGCCGCGCAGTATCCGTGGCCAGGACAACGCCGTCGTCGGCAAATCTCGGCTTGGGCACGCCATGGCGCCGCAACAGGCTGAACACGACCGGTACAAAGAACAGCGTGGCAACGGTCGCGAGCAACAACCCACCGATCACTGCTCGGCCCAGTGGCGCATTCTGCTCGCCGCCTTCTCCGAGTCCGCTCGCCATCGGCGCCATCCCGATCACCATGGCGGCCGCCGTCATCAGCACCGGCCGCAGACGCGTCGAGCCGGCTTCCAGGGCGGCTTCGATCGGACTCATGCCGTTGCGCAACTGCTCATTGGCGAAGGACACCATCAGAATACTGTTCGCCGTGGCGACACCAACGCTCATGATGGCGCCCATAAGCGAAGGCACGCTGAAACTGGTTCCGCTGAGGAACAGCATCCAGATGATTCCGCAGAAAGCGCCGGGCAGCGCCGTGATGATGATGAAAGGATCGGTCCAGGATTGAAAGTTGATGACCATGATGAAATACACCAGCAGCACCGCGGCGATCAGGCCGATTCCCATGCGGGTGAAAGCGTCGTACATGCTCTCTGCCTGGCCGGCAATTTCAATGCGGGTATTGTTCTTCTGTTCGAGCGCCTTTGGGATGAATTCATCGACTACCTTGCGCACATCGGAAGCGACGGCGCCGAGATCCCTGCCCTGCACGTTCGCGTACACGTCGAACGCAAGCTCCGTATTGACGTGATTGATGATTGCCGGCAGCTCCACGTGCTTGACCGTCGCCACGTTGCCCAGGGTCTGCGTAGGCGACTGACCTTTTCCCGGCAGCGGTATGTTCAGCACCGCTTCGACCGAATTGAGCGCCGTCTCATGCGGTTGAACCACGACGACCTGATACGGCCGGCCGGTCTTCGGGTCGTTCCAATAATTCGGCGTCACGACAACGCTGGACGATGATGCGATCAGGAAGTTCTCGGCGATTTCGCGCTGAGAGAAGCCGAGTTGCGCGGCGCGGGTGCGGTCCACCTGGACGCGCAGCGCCGGCTGATTCATGATCTGGTGAACGTGTACATCCACCGCGCCGGCGATGCGTTTCATGCGCGCCTCGATCTCCTTGGCCAGGTGAAAATTCTTGTAGTCGCCGCCGATGATCTTGACGTCGATCGGCGCCGGCAGCCCGAAGTTCAGGATCTGGTTCATCATGTCGCCGGGCTGGAAGTAAAACGTGCACTCCGGAAACTGTTCGGGAAGTCTCTGGCGCAGGCGACGCACGTATTCCTTCGTGGCAACCTGGTGATCTGGTTTCAGCGATACCAGGATTTCACCGTCTCCGGATGACAGCGTGACGTTGTCGCTATAGGCGAGGTTTGTCGAAGGCGGGATGCCGACATTGTCGATGATGACGTCCAGGTCCTTCGCGTCGATCGTGCGACGGATCTCGTCCTGAACCTTCGAGAAAATCACGCCCGTATCATCGATGCGCGTGCCGGCCGGCGCATTGACGTGCAAACGAATCTGTCCGGCATCTACCACCGGGAAAAATTCCCAACCGATGAACAGCACCGCGCCGGCGGAACCAATCACCAGCACAATGAACAGCGCGAAGACGGTGACCCGGCTGGCAAGTGCCCATCGCAGCGCGGAAAGGTAGTTACGGCGCAAACGCTCGAAGCTGGTTTCGACGACGCTGTGCAGCCGCGCCATCACACCGTGACCATCGCCGTGCTCGTCCTCCAGCAGGAGATAGCGCGACATCACCGGCACCAGCGTACGCGACAATCCGTAAGAGGCCAGGATGGAGAACACGACCGCCAGCGCCATTGGCGTGAACAGATATCTGGCGGCGCCGGTCAGGAGCAGCACCGGCAGGAACACGATACAGATGCACAGCATCGACACCAGCACCGGCACCACGATCTGCTGCGAGCCGTCCAGGATCGACTGCTTCAGGCCTTTGCCCATCGCAATATGGCGGTGGATGTTTTCGATGGTAACCGTGGCATCGTCGACCAAGATGCCGACCGCCAAGGCCAGCCCGCCGAGCGTCATCAGGTTCAGCGAATACCCCATCGCCGAAAGCATGATGATCGAGAAGAGGATTGCCAGCGGAATCGATGTCACCACCACCACCATCGAGCGCCAGCTTCCGAGGAACAGCAGGATCAGCAGGCCGGTCAGTACCGCCGCCATCAGGCCTTCGACGACGACCGCGTGCATCGCATTGACAACGAACACCGACTGGTCGAACAGGAAGGAAAGCGACAGACCCTCCGGCAGCGTCACGTTGGACAGCCGCTGCCGCACGTCACGAATGATGTCCAGGGTGGACGCGCCGCCGCTCTTGAGCACCGTGATGAGAGCCGACTTGCGGCCGTCGTGCCGTACCAGGCTGGTCTGTTCGTTGTAGCCGTCACGCACATCGGCGACATCGCGGATGTACACCATTGCGCCACCGATGGTCCTGATCGGCAAGTCGCCAAGCTCTGCGATCTTCTCCGGGCTATTGTTGATGCTCAGTACGTAGTCGCGCGATCCGATCTGGGTGGATCCCGTAGGCAGATTGACGTTCTGGCGATTGAGCGCGTCGTTGATGTCTTTGACGGTCACGCCTTTCGCATGCATGCGGAGGGGATCGGCATCGATCATCACCAGCCGCGGCCGCCCGCCGTAGGGCAGTGGTACCGTGGCGCCCGAAACCGGCACCACTTCGTTGCGCACCAGCCATAGCCCCTGGTCGTAGAGCTGCTGTTCGCTCATGGTGTCGCTACCGAGCGCGATTTGGAGGATCGGTACGCTGGAGGCATCGTACTGCACGATCTGCGGCGGCTGCTGCCCCGGCGGCATGCGCCGGATAATCGTTTGCGACGTCGCCGTGATCTGGCTTACCGCCTGGTCAATCCGTACCGATGGCTGAAAGTAGATGCGGATGACATTCTTGCCGTTGATCGTATGCGACTCGATGCGCTTGATGTTGCTGACCGTGGTATTGATCTGCTGTTCGGAAAAAATCGTGATCTGCTTTTCGAAGGCATCGGCAGGAATGCCAACGTATTGCCAAATCAATGTGACGATCGGCTCCGCGATTTCCGGGAAAATGTCCTTCGGCATGCGAAAGATGGAAACGATGCCGAGCAGAACGATCAGCATCGCTACCACAACGAAGGTATAGGGCCGGCTCAGCGCCAGCCTGACGATCCACAACGCCCTCTCCCTATCCGCAATTGTTGCAACAATGTTGCTTTAATGTTACAAGTTTATGGCTGGCGGTTACAAGAAAAACCGTTTGAAATCATATGTTTCATTCTGACATTATTATTTCAAAATGAAATATTGTGCGACGCAAACAGGCAAGAACCCCAGGGGAGGGAGAATGAAATGAGCGCGCCTTCACGATTCGTTTATGCACGCCGCAACAGCATTCGATCCATGCGCGGCCGGGTTTCGGGAACCGCCCTGGTCATCGGGCTCGCCGTCGTCATGGCGGGTCTGTTCTCGATCGGTTTGTGGCCGAAGTGGAATGCCTTGAAGGTGGCCCAAGCCGAAGCCGGCAAGGATGAGTTGCAAGCTGTTATGTATGTGCCCGCGAAGCGGGGCAGCCAGAAGGCCGATATCGTATTGCCGGTCAGCCTTTACGCGATGCAGGAAACCACCATTTATGCGCGAACCAACGGTTATCTCAAGCGCTGGCAAGTGGATATCGGTGATCAGGTCACGGCAGGACAGGTGCTCGCCGAGATCGAGGCGCCGGAAGTCGACCGTGAACTCGATCAGGCGCACGCATCCCGCGCGCAGGTCAAGGCCAATCTGGAGCTGGCGCGGGTTACATCAGAGCGTTATGCAGCACTGCTGAAGGAAGAGGCCGTTTCGCCTCAGGAAGTCGACGAGAAGCACGGAGTGCACGAGGCGCGCAAAGCCGACTATGCGGCGGCGGAAGCCAATCTGCGCCGGCTCGAGCAAATGAAATCGTTCCAGCGCGTCACCGCGCCATTCTCGGGAACGATCGTCGCGCGCAACGTCGACGTCGGCTCATTGATCCAGGCTGGGAGTGCGTCTTCCTCCGGCTGGCTGTTCAAACTGTCGCAAACAGACACGATTCGCGTGCATGCAGCCGTTCCACAAAGCAGCATGCGGATGATCAAGCCCGGCATGACCGTTGACCTGGTAGTGCCCGAACTCGGCGAGCGCGTCTTCCCCGCGAAGGTGATGCGCAGCGCGGGGGCCTTCGATTCGGCCACACGCACCATGGTGGTGGAAATGCATGTGCCCAATCGCGAGGGACCGCTGTTGCCGGGCATGTATGCACAGGCAAAGATCAACCTGGTCAATGCCGAACCGAATCTTCAGATTCCGATCAACGCGCTGATGGTCGGTGGAGAAGGCACCCGCGTGGCCGTTGTGGATACCGGCGGTGTCATTCATATCAAGCCGGTGAAAGTCGGCCGCGACTTCGGCAAGGAAGTGGAGATCCTCGCCGGCTTGACGGACAACGAGCGCGTGATCAACAACCCGCGCGACAGTCTGGTCGAAGGGTCCAAAGTACGAGCGACGGAAATGCAGGCGCATAGCGATAAGAAAGACGCGCCCAAACCGGCTGCGGCGCCGACAGAAAAACCCAAGTCCTGATTCGACTCCGATGAAAGCGCGCTTTCTGCTGACATTGGCAATTGCGATGGTGGTTTCGGGCTGCATGCGCGCCGGCACCGACTATGTTCGTCCAAAGGCGACGCTGCCGGTCGCATACATCGAAGCCGGCCCATGGAAGGAAGCCGCGCCGAGCGACGAAGTGATTCGCGGCAGGTGGTGGGAGATTTACGGCGACGTGGTGCTCAACCGGCTTGAAGAACAAGCCCGGGTGTCCAGCCCGCGCGTGCAAGCCGCTGCCGCGAGAGTGGAACAGGCTCGCGCGGTGCTCGGTTTCAATGAGGCCGGCCGTTATCCGACACTGGAATTTTTTCCCGACGCTTCGCGCTACCGCGTATCGGGCAATCGCCCCGATCAGCCGAACAAGGTACCCGGCAATGTTGCCTACACGACGGACCGCTTCAAGCTGCCCCTGTATGCGTCCTACGAAGTCGATCTGTGGGGCAAGATTTCCCGACTCGAGGAGTCCGCAAGCCGGCGCATGGAAGCGAGCGTCGCGGCCTACCACGGCGTTCTGCTGATACTGCAAAGCGATCTCGCACAAGTTTATTTCCAGTTGCGCGCCGCAGACGAGGAACTTGCGCTGCTCACTCGTGGCATCGAATTGCGCGAGCGAGCGCGCGACCTGGTTGCCTCGCGTAAACGCGGTGGCCTGGCCAGCGAGCTCGATCTCGCCCGCGTCGAAACCGAGCTTGCCGCCACGCAATCGGAAGCTCAGGCGGCACTTCGCCGCCGCAATGATTTGCAGCACGCACTTGCCGTGCTGACCGGCGCAATGCCTGGCCCTTTCGAACTCGGTGTCGAGCCATTCGTGCCGCGACCTCCCGTCATTCCCGTCGGCATGCCCGCCGATCTGATCGAGCGGCGCCCGGACGTAGCGGAAGCCGAACGCCTGCTTTCGGCGCGCAATGCCGACATAGGTGTAGCGCAAGCCGCACTGTTCCCCTCGATCAGGCTAACAGGCGCGCTCGGCTTCGAGAGCGCCGAGCTGTCCGATCTGCTGAATCGAGACAGCCAGATCTGGCTGCTCGGTGCATCACTGGCGCAGCCATTGTTCGACGGTGGACGCTTGCGCTCGAACGTCGATCGCGCCCGCGCGGTCTATGCGGAAAGTCTCGCCAACTATCGCGAGCGTCTGCTGGTTGCGTTCAAGGAAGTGGAAACCGCGCTGTCCGCATTGCGCATCCTGGACCTTCAGCATGAGAGTCAGTTGCGCGCGGTGAATGCGGCGGAGCGCGCCGAACAACTGGCAACCGCGCGCTACAAGGCCGGATTGGTCAATGTTCTGGAGCTGGTGGATGCGCAACGCACCCGTTTGCAGGTCGAGCGTGGTCGCCTGGTGGTGCGCCAGCAGCAGATGCTCGCCAGCGTCACGCTCATTCGCGCGCTCGGTGGTGGGTGGGCCGAACGGCGTGATGCATCCGGCACGGCGTGGGTTATGCCGGCAAGACAGGGACCGGGCAGCTAGCGCACCGCCATTCGCTCCGGGTCAGTAGGTCGCGGTGATCACGTTTATTGCCCTCATCACCGTATACCCCGTGCTTTCCTTCTTCAGGTCCAGTTCCTTCGCGTCGGATTCAGTGATAAAGAAGGCGATCTCGACCTCGCTGGTCACCTTGACCACGATCTCGGCACTGACCGGACCGAGAGTAACGGGACTTCACCTCATCCTTGAGCAATTCTAGCGTTGATCATTATGTGTTTTCCTTTGACGCTTCCTTCGATCGCTCAGAACCCGGTTGATCTTTCCTGTGCGCTGGCACCGCTTTGAATGCCGACCATATCAGCAGCACGCCCAGCAAGATCTTCAATCCTGCTGCCGGTACGAACCCAATCATCGCTGCACCAGCAAGCGCGCCGACAATCGAGTCTGTTGCCAGCGAACGAAAGTATCCGCGCATCGATGGAGACCGAAGTGCGCCCAGTTGGCGGTACTTCATAAGACCGACCATCATCGCGGGCACGCTGATCAGAATACTGAGCGTTCCGGCCGATTTCACAGGCACGCCAAACCCTACGACGAGTGTTGGGATGATGAGTTCCCCGCCGGCAACACCCAGCAGACTGCTGACCAACCCGATCGCCATCCCTGCCAGGACGCCGGCGATTAGCTGGACTGCGGCATTCGTTCCCAACAAGCCCAACGGCGACAACGGAAACACCGCTTCCGCGAGCATGATCGCGCCAAGCACGAACAGCAGCCCCCGGATCAGCATCGCGAGATTCAGGGAATGCAAACTCGCGAACATCTTCGCACCGCGACTCGCCGCGAGGGCTGCTCCCAGCGCGATAGCGACAGCGCCGGCGACGTAACGCATCTCCGGTACCGCTGGCGCCTGCAACAGCCGCAATGGCAGTGCAGCCAGCACCACGCACAGACTCACTGACAGGTTCAACGGCACAGCCTCACGCAGCGGCACCCGGAGTGGCCCCAGCAGCAATGGCAAACGGAACTCCGCGCCTCCGAGACCAATCAACCCTCCGGCGATACCCGCTGCCGCCGCCCCAACTGCTGCAAGCTCAGTTTCATGCTTCATGCCAGCGCACCGTCAGCGCGGTTCCTCAACGCGGCCCAATTCGATCGCCGTGACCTGCCTTACCCAGCGAGCATGTCGTTTTTCGTCGGCGACAACCACGCGCAGCGGCCCTTCCTTGCCGGGCAGTGGACCGCCGTTCTTCCGGTAGCAAAGCAGCAGCACACGCTCGCGGAATATCGGATCGGTCTCGGCCAGCGAAAACAACACCCGGTAGCCGTCAGCCGCTCGGAGCATCATGAACTCCGTAAGACGATCACCGCGCACGGATTTGCCGAGCGCGACACCGACCGATTCCAGCAATTGCGCGATCGGCACGCCGGTGTAATCCGATGACTGGCCGGAATCATCTTCAACCGTCACCGCGATGGCACCGGCAGCTTCCAGGGCAGCGAGTGAAAATGTCCCGAGCACCGCCCCCCCTTGCCTGATGGTAAGCAGCGTCTGGACGTCTTCCGCGGCGGGGGCCAACGCTGGCAACAGGCAATGGAGTATAGCCGCGATGCGGCAGTACCCCGCCATCCGGCAGCGGATGTCCGACGTCATGCTCATGCCGATAGTCCTGCCAGCACAACCATGGATCAATCCACTGCCACGATCACGTTGTTGGCCTTGATGACCGCGTAGACGACAGAACCTGTCTTTAACTCCAGTTCCTTCGCCGCCGATTCAGTGATGACCGAAGTGATCTCCACGCCATTTGCAACGCTGATAACCACTTCAGTACTGACCGGCCCATGCTTGACGCTTTTGACCTTGCCCTTCAGTTGGTTCCTGGCACTGATCTTCATGCTGCCAACCTCCTCGTATTGGTTGAACTGTTTCAGGGCTTGCCGAATCCGTATTTTTGAAAGATCTTCGTCCCGGCATTGGATTGGACGAAAGCAATGAAATATTTCACGACGATTTTATCGCCGGAAGCCCTAATGGCTGCGATGGGATAAAGGATAGGCTTCTGCGTGGGTACCTCAAGTACGATTCTCACCTTGTTCGGGAGAATGGCGGCATCAGTCCGATAGACAAAGGCGGCTTCGACTTCGCCTCGGGAAACATAGTCGAGACTCTGTCGCACATTCTGCGTGTTGACCACTTTGGGCTCCAACGCGTCCCAGTGACCGGACGCTGTGAGTACTGCCTTGCTGTATCGACCGACCGGCACGCTGTCTGGATTGCCGATCGCGACATGGCGGATTTCGCTTTTCGTCAGGTCATTCAGCGACGCGACCGAGAGTGTCGAGTCGACCGGAACGACCACAACCAGCGAGTTGCGCACGAAGTCCGCGCGCGTTCCCGCCTCCACCAGACCTTCCACCTCTGCCTTGTCCATGGTCTCCTGATCCGCGGATGCGAAGACATCCACCGGCGCGCCCTTCGCTATCTGTTGCAGGAGTTGCCCCGACCCGGCGAAATTGAAGACGACTTTCGTATCCGGATGTGCACGTTCGAATTCGTGCCCGATGTCGGTAAAGGCATTGGTCAGGCTCGCTGCCGCCGAGACGATCAGATCGGCGGCCATCGCGCTCACCCCGAACTGCAAGGCAAGCAGCGCAATCGTTACTTGCATGAGTAGCCGGTACATCGCGTTGTCGCTCCTTCGCTTCTGGGTTGAGAGTGGCATCCGCATGCTAGAACCTGAGGCGAAAGCCGGTGGAAGCCGTGAATATGTCGTGCACGAAGATCGTCGTGCTGTTCGACTCGAACGCGTCTCCCCTGTAGTGCGAGAAGATCGCGCCGGTATAGAGCGTCGTGCCCTTATACAGTCTGTAGGTGAGCAGCCCGCCCCACGCGTCGATGTACCCTCCCAGATAGCGGCTGGGAAACACGCCCACGGGCGTTCCGAAGTTGTATCTTGGCAAGCCTACCCACATGTAGGCGGCGTTCGCGTTCAGCTTCTCGGTGAAATCGTAGTCGAACCCGAGGTGGCCGATATTGAATTTCTGGGTTTCCCCGACATAGGCCGCGGACTTGGCGACATTCTCACCATAGAGATTGCTGATGAACGGAATGTTGGGATCGGGGGTCGGCGCCTTCAGCTGCGCCTGCTGGATGCCGACTTGCGTATGCAGCTTGTCGGTCAGCTTGTACTTCGCTGCCAGCATCAGGGCTTTTTGGTCATAGGCGGTCAGGTCGATCACGTTGGACAGCGTGGCGTCCGTGGCAGTCTTGAGCACATCCTTGAATTCCTCGTAGACCAGCTGGACGCCGAAGCGTTCCGTTTCATAGCCGAGATTGCCCGCGAAGCCCTGGTTACCTTTCTTCAGACCGCCATTGCTGCCGAATCCGTACAGCAGTCCGAGATTCACATCCCCTAACTTGTGCTGGTACTTGATGCTCGAGTCGACGCGGCCATTTTCGGAAATGCCTCCCCCTGCACCATAGACGCCGTTTCCATAGATCGAGAAGAGGCCTGCCTTCTGCAGCGGAGCATAGCTATTTAGCACATCGTTAATCAGGTTGGTATTTCGACCCACGGTAATCCGACCCCATTTGTCCCCGGAAAACCCGCCGACTGCCTCCTTGGCGAACAGCTGGCCATTCAACGAACTGGTGGCGTAGGCCGTCGTCGGATATCTGGAATTGATCGACTCATTGTGAGACTGGTCCGTCAACTGGCCTGTGGCCGGGTTGATTGCAGAGTCGAGAACGACGAAAGCCTTGAGGCCGTCGGCGCCGATGTCCCTGGTCGCTCGAATGCCCCAAGAGGAAGTCGAGAGCGCGCTATTGAAGATGCCGGTCTGGCTGGACATGTTGGAAGCAGGATAAGGCACCTGCGCGCCACCGGGTCCCGTGGGCGTCGTCCTCGGATATCTCACCCCGCCGGAAATATACGGACCGATTGAAGTCGGCATCTCTCCGCTCTGCACAAGAGAGTGACTTGTGTAGCCGACGGACAAATCGATGGTACCGAATACTTCGACCTTGAAATTGTCGGTCTTGATCACCGCTACGCCACCTTCGCTGCTGGTCGATGTCGGGCCTTTGCTTGTTGCATTGTCCGGCGGACTGACCTGGTTCCCGGGTTCCGCTTTTTTCTCCGGTTCGGCCGGAGCACCTGTCGTGGACATGAATTCGTCGTACTCCTCCTGGGTGATGATGCCCTTTTTCAACTGCAGGTCCAGCAGTCTCTTGATTGGATCATCCGCGTAGGCCACCCCGGACAACGTCATCATTCCAACAGCCAACGCCGCTGCTCCCTGTTTGAAATTGGTCCATTTGCAATTTATTTTTTTCGATGCTTTCACGGCCTTCTCCCTTTCGTAATATCGATACATATATAACGAAACATAAAATTTTTTATGTCACCGCGCGAATCGTCTTGCGCGGGAGCGGCGGCGGCCCCGCCGCCTCCAATCCCGTCAACAGCTCGCGGATCGATCCTTCATCCAGACGCCCTTCTCCATCCCTGTAGGGTGCAGCCTTCACATCGACTACTTTTTCCACCCTGCCCTCATTCAAAATGATCACCGTCTCGGCAAGCATGGACACATCTTCCGGATCATGCGTGATGGCCAGCATCGGCACCTTGAACATTGCCCGCGTGGCGACCAGCTCGGCACGCATGCGTCCGCGCAGCAGCGGATCAAGCGCCGCAAATGGCTCGTCCAGCAGCAACAGGTCCGGACGTCGGATCAGTGCTCGCGCCAATGCCACGCGCTGGCGCTGTCCTCCGGACAATTGCACGGGATACGCATTGTTCAACCCGCGCAGTTCGAACAAATCCAGAAGTTCCGCGACACGACGTGCCGCTTCCATCGGCAGCTTGCGCTCCCACCAGCGCCTGACGCCGAATCCTATGTTTTCCTCGACGTTCAGGTGCGGAAACAACGCGTAGTCCTGGAACAGGTAGCCGACGGCCCGCGCGTTCGCACGCACGTCGATGCCGGCAATGGAGTCGAACAATACTTTTTCGCCCACCACAATCCGCCCGTAATCGGGTCTTTCCAGGCCGGCGATGGCGCGTAAGGTCAAACTCTTTCCGGCACCCGAAGGGCCGAATACCACGCCAAGGTTGTCCTCGCAGGTGAACTTCACGTCCAGCGTAAAATCGCGCCCGTTCGAACGCAGTGTTTTGCGGATATCGACTTCGATGCGCATCGCGTCAGTTCGCGTAACGCGGTTGCAACAGCCGGCCGGAAGCCAGCAGGATCGAAATGCAAACGATCGAGGTCACCACGACCAGAAAATTCGCGACGTCGTCTTTTCCTGCCTGCACTGCTTCGTAGACTGCTATGGAAAGTGTCTGGGTACGGCCGGGAATGCTGCCGGCGACCATCAGCGTGGCGCCGAACTCGCCCATCGCACGCGCAAATGCAAGCATCGCCCCAGCCAGGATGCCGCGCCATGCGAGCGGCAATGTCACCCAGATAAAGACTTCGAATTCCGATTTGCCGAGTACGCGGGCAGCCTGCTCGTACTGGCGCTCGACCCCCTCGAAAGCCGCTCGCGCGGCTTTATAGACCAGCGGAAAAGCGACGACCGCCGCCGCAATCACCGCACCCTGCCAGGTAAATATGAGCGTGATGCCGAGTTTGTCGTAGAGCCATTCGCCGATGACGCCTCGCCGGCCCACCAGCACCAGCAGATAGTAGCCAAGCACGGTCGGCGGCATCACCATCGGCAAGGTCATCGTGGCGTCCACCACTTCCCGGCCGAGAAAGCGCAGGCGAGCGACCGCGAACGCAATGGCGATCCCGAAAATCGTTGCGAGCAAAGTCGCCCAACCCGCGACCTTGAGGGTAAGCAACAGAGGAACCAGGACTTCCTGGGAGGTCATCAAGCCCGAATTTCCTTCGGCGTACCGATATATACCAGCTTATATAACGACGAAGGCTAACTACAATACGGGCTGCCGTCAAGAAATCAACCCTGCCTCATGACGCCGTTCAACCAAAAGGAGAACCCGGTAATCGGCGAGGTGGTCAGGCTTTGCGCCGTGGCGCCACGAGACAACGTCGAAGGCTCCGGCGCATGACCGGCTTTCCGCAGTGCCTTGCCGTATCGAAAAACAGAGAGGGAACAACGCCGGAAAAGTCATTTGTCCTGAAGACGATGGATTGCATTCGAACCGGCATTTCCGTCATTGGCGGATATCCGGCGCAGGCAGCGTAACCGCACGTTCGTCGCGCAGGTAGGTTGCCATCTTGAAGACTTCCACATCATCGAGATGAAAACACCACTCGAATCCGCCACTGGTAATCAGCACCAATAGCAGGGAATCATCTGCCAGGTCACGCTCCAGCGACCAGGCTTCCGGGCTGCGGATGATTCTCAAGGCCTTGTTACCGCGCCCGCGCGGCAGGGCAACTTGCTGAATTTCGGGCAGCACTCTCATCAAGGAGTCCAGGCTTGCGGTGGGAAATTCCAGCGCAAGCGCCCGCCCCTCGTTGTCAATTAGCTGCAATCGAAAACGTGTGCCATCCCGCGAGACTTCGAATCCCGTGCAAACCTGGCCCTGGATCACCTCATGCTTCACTTTTCACGAATCTCGGCGCGCTTCAACCGCTCACGTTCGCTACTTGCAATTTGTTCCCAGTATTTGCGGTAGGCAGACTCCTGCACCGCATTTGTCGCAAGCGCCGGATTTGCCGTCCTGCGGTTTTCAGCCCATGCCGCTTGCAGGCGCGCCAAAATCCATGCCTCCCTGTGGAATTCCAAGGCGGGCAACTGGTTGGTGGCTCTTATTTCGCGTCTTGCCGACCTGCTGTTCTTCAGGATCAGGACATTTTCGACTGAAAATGCCCCACTGGAATCGATGCGGCAGAGGCCGTACTTGAATGGTCCTCGGCCACGCTGCGTCCACTTACCCGAACGAAACCAGAAGTCGCACCATTGCGGCAATGTCAGACGCCACGGCACATCCGTCCTCTTGCCATTTGTTCTCTGCTGCAAGAAAGCCAGGCGCTCCGCATGCGTGAACTTGTCGAGCTCCGCGGCTGTGCATCCATATACGCGCAGGGAATAGGGCTTGACCGGCGGCTTGCGGGGCTTGTTGCGGTTGCGTATGGCAAGACCGCCATTGGTCTTGTCCAGACCAAATTTCTTCAGGATCTTCCTCACGCGTTCAGAACTGATACCGAAGCAAGATCCGATCGCGGCGAGTGTTTCACCCGCCGCATATCGGTTGCAGATTTCCTGATTGCGAGCATAGAGAACGGGGTTTGCCCGACGTGCAGTCCTGATATTGAAAGGAACTTGCATATCCATTGGCATCGCCTCCGGTCGCGGGATTGCTTACAGGTGCTTGGTCGGAACGCTCAGAACTTGTCGAAGTTCGCCGGCAACCGGATGACGGTCACCGGATTGTTCTTGTTGTTCGGAGAAGTCGCCGACAGTTCCGGGATCACCAGCAGATAACTGCCATCGCTTTGCTTGCTGACCGCAATGTCGGCCGGGCCGGCCAGTTTCTTCTCACGATCGAATATCAGAGTCATCGGCTTGCCGTAAGGCGGAGTGACGACCACAGTATTGGTCTTGACGATTTCCGTATCCAGCCGCACCGAGCCGGCAAAATCCAGTCCGTCAAGCGCACCCAATCCGCGTGCGAACGGCTCCGGCAGGTGTCCAGCCGCGAAATCCTCTTTGGTGACGCGGTACATACCGCCTTCGGCCGGGTCCTTGAGTCCCGCCGCCACGCCCACCGTATTGAAATGGATCGCCCCGTCCAGCGCCACTTCGATGCCGTCCGGTCCGCCGTCGGGAACGCCGATATAAGACAGCGGCGCATCCTTGCCCTCGGCGAGACTGTCCAAGGAGCCCAGCGGGAACATGTAAACACCGCCGCCCTTGGTATCGAGCGGCGGAACGAACAAACCACCGCCAATCCCCGTGTCGGCCAAATACAGGTTGCCCTGCCGGTCGAAAGCCAGCGCATTGGCGAGCGTCGCGGTTACTCCGCTGACTTTCTCGGCGGCGGACCCTGCGCCGAGCTTGATCGCGCCCAGCACCTTACCGTCGGCGTTGAACGCAAGGATCTTCGGATCGAGCACCGAAGGATCCTTGACCTCGGTTCCGTCCGCCTCCGCCAGCGGCGCCCAAGCTTCAGCCAGGAAAATCGTTCCTTTCGGGAATTTCCTCGTCGCGACCGTGCTGACGGCCATACCCAAAGGACCAGTCAGGCCAGCGATGAGCTTTTCCTTGACCATTTTGAGGGTGCCGTCCGGTTGCACCGACAGCTTGCTGATGTAGCCGCCCTTGTGGGTCCAGTGGAATCCCTTGTCCGGCATGCCCAGTTCGGCTGAATTGGAAATAAAAACGGTTTTTCCATCAGCACTGAAAATGGCCCCCTCGGGATTGTCGAACGCTTCCAGAACCTGCAGGACCTGGCCCTTGACCGGATAAGGATCCGGTCCGTCTGCAAACGCAGTGTTCACTGCCAGTCCGAGCATGCTCGCGAGCAGGAACGGCAATGCGGTAGCTGTTTTTCTCATGTTCTTGATCTCCTCGTCTTCTGGATGGATTACGCCTGCATTCTGGAATAGGATTTCCTTATCGTTATATCCATATAAATATAACGATATTCGCGCAATTTCCCGCCGAGATCGCCGCAGCTTCACAATTCATGTCGGAATTCAGTCGGAAAAAATTGAGCAGCACCCCCGAAGGGGCGCTGCTCGAGGCTCGAATGGGAGGTTTACGTGCGGAACGAACTCGTTCCTTTTCGTCCAACAGCAAGCCACCCACACGCTATATTCTTATGGATATAACGATACGTCAAGCTGTTTGTCGAACCGCTTTCAAATAAATCGCCTGGGCCATCATTCAGGTCAGCGGCATGAATCAAACGCCATGAACCTGCGAAAAGCACTATCGATAGGGCTCCTCATCGACGAACTGCTTCGTTCGGTCGTCATTGCGGGCTGGGTACGCGCTCACGCGCGAGGCCGCGGTTCGCGGTGGCCTCGATCAGTTGGTGTTTGTCGAGGCTGCGCAAGGAAGCAGTGATGATGGACCATCCGCTCTCCGGTAGAGTGTGCGTCTATCCACATCAGACAGGCCTCAAGCATGCCTCTACGTCACTGGGAGCGACACCGCACTGATCGCATCGGCTGGCTGCGCGCGGCGGTATTGGGCGCGAACGACGGCATCGTTTCAACGGCGAGCCTGGTGCTGGGCGTTGCCGCTGCGCACGCGACTCACGGCAACGTCATGGTTGCGGGGGTCGCCGGGCTGGTAGCCGGCGCCATGTCGATGGCTGCCGGTGAATATGTCTCCGTCCACTCGCAGGCGGACACCGAACAGGCCGACCTCGAGCGAGAACGCAAGGAACTCCAATCAGACGACCAGGGCGAGCGCCACGAACTGGCGGCGATCTATGTCGGGCGCGGCCTTGATCCGGCGCTGGCGAAACAAGTCGCCGATCAACTCATGGCGCACGATGCGCTCGGGGCTCATGCCCGCGATGAACTCGGCATCACCGAGGCGTTGAGCGCGCGGCCGACGCAGGCTGCGTTTGCGTCGGCCGGCAGCTTCTCCGTGGGCGCGGCCATGCCCCTCCTCGTCACAGCCATTGCGCCGGACGCGAGCCTGATCTCCCTCGTCGCGGGAACTTCGCTGGTGTTCCTCGCCCTCCTCGGGGCGCTGGCCGCGCGCGCGGGCGGCGCGGGCATGATCGTGGGCGCAATGCGCGTCACATTCTGGGGTGCACTGGCCATGGGGCTGACCGCTGGCGTCGGTGCTCTGTTCGGAGCGGTTGCGTGAGACGCCAGGGCCAGGCGGATATCGCCGGAGCAGCGCGACTTCCTCAAATCGCCTGTTCAAATCGCCGCCGAGCTTCCGATCCTGCTCCTGCAAACCATCGCGGCGACGCTTGGAATAAACTGGTCATCGCTGGTTCCGGATGAAAATGAAACCTGACGGTCCGTGCCACCAGGGACCGATCGCCAGCGCACAAGTAAAGGGAATGGAGAATGCTCGAACTCAGACCCACCTGCGAACACTGCAACCGTAAGCTGCCGCCCGACTCGATAGAGGCGATGATCTGCAGCTTCGAATGCACCTTCTGCAAAACTTGCGTCGAAAGCCTGTTCGGGAACTTCTGTCCGAACTGCGGGGGCGGATTCTCCTCGCGTCCGATTCGGCCGACGAGGAACTGGAAAGGCGATAATTTCCTGGGCAAATATCCGGCGAGTGCCGCCGTGAAGCACCGGCCCGTCAATCTGGACGCACATAAGGAGCTGGCCGCAAAGATCGGATCCCTCCCGCCCGAAAAACGGTGAACCCCCGGCCAGACTTGCGGACCGCCCCGCTGCCGCCGGATGACCATCAAATCTTGAATACATGAGGTATCCCCTGTGAGCAGCGACGCTGAACGCTCTTCCCCTCTCATGATTCTCGTGGCCGGGCCCTACCGGTCCGGGACGAACGATGATCCCGTGCTGATTGCCGGCAATGTCCGGGCGATGACCGACATGGCTCTGCGGCTCTTCCGGGCCGGTCATCTTCCGGTGCTCGGCGAGTGGCACGCGCTACCGCTGATCGAGTTCGCCGGTTCGAAGCAAATCGGCGATGCCGCCTTCGATGAAATCTTCCATCCGATTTCCCGCCGTCTGGTCGCCAAATGCGATGCCTGCCTGCGCATCGGCGGTCCTTCGAAGGGAGCCGATGAAATGGTGGCGCTGGCGCGATCATTTCAAAAACAAGTATTCTTCCGCTACGAAGATGTTCCGCTCGCGCCATAGTCCCGCAGAGTACGGCGACCGTTGAAGCCGAACGCGCTGCGCGATCCCGGCGCAGAACAGTTGGATAGCGAATGACGGAATCAACATATATCTTCCAAGGCCGCTGCCATTGCGGGGCGATTGAATTCGAACTGCGCACTTCGCGTCCGCCGGCCCAATGGACAGTCCGTGCCTGCCAATGCAGCTTCTGCCGCAGCCATGGCGCGCGGACGACGTCGGATCCCGAGGGTTCAATTCGGTTCAGCATTCCGGATAGGTCGAAATTGAATCGCTATCGCTTCGGATCGCGTTCCGCCGACTTCTTCATTTGCCGCGATTGCGGCGTTTATGTGGCCGCGGCGATCCATTCCGCCCGCGGCCAATTTGCCACGCTCAACGTCAACATACTATCGCCTCCGGTCGACGTTCCGGTCGCGACCGCGATTTCGTACGAAGGGGAATCTCCCGAACAAAAGCTGGCGCGGCGCGAGCAAAAATGGACGCCCGTGGTCGACGTTGCCTAGCATTGCGCAACGGGCATCGGATGGTCGCCGGGTGCCGGCACTACGTCTAGACTGGATCTGCCGCCCAGTCCTGCGCCAAAGGACATATCATGAAAAAAGCCGATTGGTACTTCGATTTCATCTCGCCCTTCGCCTATATCGGGCTGGCCCGCCTCGGACGGCTCTCGCAAAAGCTGGATGTACGCTACAGGCCGGTCCTGTTCGCCGGCCTGCTCAATCATTGGGAACAGAAAGGGCCGGCGGAGATCCCGCCCAAGCGCGTATGGACTTACCGCTGGTGCACCTGGTGGGCCGCCCAACAAGGCATCGCATTTCGCTCCCCGGCCGTCCATCCCTTCAATCCATTGCCCTACCTGCGGCTTGCCGTCGCTTCCGGCAATACGCCCCTTGCCGTGCGCCGCATCTTCGAAGCCATTTGGACGACGGGCGCCGATCCGGCCGATGAGCGGGCATTCGCCGAACTCGCGCGCTCGCTGGATGTCGATCCTTTACGACTCGGCGATCAGGCGATCAAGGACGCTCTGCGGCTGGAAACCGACCAAGCCGTGTCCCGCGGCGTATTCGGCGTGCCGACGCTATTCGTTGACGACGAACTGTTCTGGGGTGCGGACGCCATGGACTTCGTCGAGGCCTATCTCGCCGATCCCGGCATCGTCGCCACGGATGAAATGAAACGAGCAAGCACGCTGCCGGTCGGGGCATCGCGCAAGCGGGACTGATCCGCACTTATCGAGGAGAAAGACTCATATGCCCGAAGCCAATCGCGGAGGATGGAAAACCTGATGTGTTCCAGTTCGAGGCCGCGACAATGACATTGAGCGCCAGTCTCTAGAGTTCGGATTGCTGCCGCAGGTATTCCCTGCGCTTCATCTCCAGATATTCCTTCTGCCCGATTTCGTGCAACTGGCGGGGATAGCGTTCCACGGCCGCATACCAGTCGTTGAGGCGTTTCTCGAGCCGCGCTGATGGCGGCACCGACAGCGCCCCGAGATAGGCTTCGATCGCCAGGTAATAGCGCATGACGTTGCGTTCGACCAGGCCGCGCAGGCCATCGATGTATTCCACCTGTCCGTCGTTACGCTTGCCCGTTACGGTAAAACCCACCTTCTTGCTTCCGGCCGTGCTCAAATAGGCGTGAATCGCCACTTTCGCCGCAGTACCGCAGGCATAGGAATACGCCAGATGGACGAAAGTCTGCTCGCCTTGCAGTGGAACGGCTTCGAGCAGGATGGAATAGTTGCGAGTGCCGAGGGGCCCCTTGGCCGCGTCCAGAACCACCGCGAGATGATCCGGTGTGGCCGCGATCACGCGATACGAAAACTCCACGCGATAGCTTTGCGCGATCGACTGTTCGGACATTCTGCCGATATTGATCTTGAGCGCAGTCCACGCACCTTCGCTGGATGCCCGGCAGTACTTCGTGTTCAGGTGCAGGATCAGGATGTCGCACCAGTGGGCCGGTTCCTTCAGCGCGGACTGCACAGTCGGAAACGGATGCTGGACGAGCGCGTAAAGGTTGCCCTTCACCTCGCCGGAATTTTCGCTGGAATCGAGATATAACGGCTTCTGGAACGGGTTGTCCTCGAGCTTGCCCCTCAGTTCGGTGAATTTCGCGCGAAGAACCGTTGCCGGGGTCGCAAAGGCGCTTTCCACGTGAACCATGCCTCCTCCCGCACAGACGAGCAATACGATAAAAAGCCGGGCCATCAGGCGCAGATGCCCGCCGGCGAGATTCGTCCGGGCATGGCTGCCTCGCGCATACGTAATAGCTGCGCGCGCCACGGGCCCCTGGAAATCGACTTGAAGATCGCCGGGGGGACCGTGCGGGCATTCGGAGCGAGAGATGTCAAGTTCCATGAATTTCGGCCATCGCGGGCCGGCGGAGACCACCGACATAAAGGAGACTGCTGCCAGCGCGAAACGTTCCTCGCCGACGGCATCCGCCGGCGTGCGGAGATTAATGAGAAAATCCGGCTTTCTCGGCAACGCCTTCAATGCATGGACACGACATCGGCCCCCGGGCGCACGGATGCGCAACTGCGGGAGACCAACCGCCGCTTCTACGATGCCCTGTGGCGCGACGCCCGTCTTGTGGAACCGCGGCGATTCAACACCTGGCCGCTGGTGAGCGCACTGGTTTCGCAATTGCATTCCCGGCTGGAAGTCGCGCCAGGCCTGCGGCCGCGGCTGCCTGTCGAGGGCACGCACTTCGTCGACCTGAGCGAGCCGGCGATTGCCCAACTGCGGCCGCGCGCCGCCAGCGTCACGCTCGGTTCGATTACGGCCCTGCCGTTCGTCAGCGGAAAGTTCGACCTGGTCTGCGCCTTCGACATCGTCGAACACGTCGACGACGAGGACGCGGCATTGTCCGAGCTGTCGCGCGTGTGCGATGCCGGCGGTGTCCTGCTGATTGCCGTGCCGCTGCATCCCTCGCGCTGGACGCCGTTCGACGATTTCGTCGGACACTGCCGCCGTTACGAACCGCAGCGTCTGCTGGCCAAATTGAGCGAATACGGTTTCTCGGTCGAGAGCAGCGCCGTGTACGGCATGCAGCCGAAATCGTCGCGCTTGCTCGACCTCGGCATGTGGTGGCTCACGCACCGGCGTGAACAGGCGATGTGGTGGTACAACCGCGTGATGATGCCGCTCGGCGTGCGCTTCCAGAAAAAACTGTTGCTGTGTCCCGGCATGATCGACGCCGAAGACGTCGATGAAGTACTGCTGGTATGCCGCAAGCGGCAAGCCCGACCGGTCAGGTTTTCCTGATGACCTTGCGGTAAGTCATTTCGATGTTCAGGCCGATGCGGTCGCGATACTGGCCGAGCGGATGCTTGGACATGCCCTGCTCGTATTTTCCGGCAAGCCGATCGGGCAGCGTCCTCTTCATTTCGTCGAGGCTGGCGCCCTCGGCGTCCGCCGTTTTGACTGCGGAGACCAGGTCGGCAAGATAGCCGCGGAAGAAAGTCAGATGTTCCTTCGGCATCACGCCGCCGTGGCCGGGAATGATCTGCGTGAAATCGAATTTCTCGAGTGCGTCGAGCGTGCGCACCCAGTCCTCCGGATAGCCGTCGTTCATGAACGGCATCCAGTCGATCAGCGCGTCACCGGTCGCCACCACTTTTTCCTTCGGCAAGTGGATGAATACGTCGCCGTCGGTGTGGCCGCGGCCCAACAGCAGGATCCGGATTTCGCGGTCGCCCACGTTCAGCGTGACCGTCTTGTCGAAGGTCCGGGTCGGCAGGGCCGGTTTCAACTGCCGCAGTTCTTCCAAGTAGGCCTCGGTCTGCCGCAGGTTCGCTTCCAGCCGCGCTTTCTGCGCGGCGTCGGTGGCTGATGCAAGGTCGTTGCCGAGTTTTTCGATTTCCTTCGGCACCAGTTCCAGTTGCTTTTCGATGTACGCAACACCGCCCGACCCCGCGTCCGGCCGTGTCAGATTCTCGCGGGTACGCTCAGACGTGATGATTTCGAGGCCGGGGAACGCTTCTGCGTAGACCTGGTTGCCCTGCCAGTGATCCCAGTGGAAATGGGTGTTGACGATCCTTTTGATCGGTTGCTTCGTGATCGACTGGATTTCACGATAAAGAGCGAAGGCAGCCGATGGCTTGGAATGGGAATCCACCACGACGACGCCGTCATTGGTCAGAATCACAGCGGCATTCGAATTGACCTTGTAGCGCGGCGCCGCAATCGCGGCGTAAATACCGTCCGCCACCGGCTTGAGCTCGAACAGTTCCTTGTCGGCGGTGCTTGCATCGGCCGCCATGGCACAGCAGGGATCGGGATGATCGAGCGTCTGCAATGCCGCCAGGGTGGCGCCGGCGCCGATCAGGAAATCACGTCGTGTCCATGAAGAATTCATGAGCTGTCTCCTCCGGTGTGTCGTTGCAGCGGATCTGGCGGCCGGCGATCCTGCCGGTTTGCAGGAAAACCAGCTTACAGCATTGCAGCTATCATTGCCGGCACGACAACGGCGCGGCGCGCCCGGCGAAAGCACCCATGAAAATAGATGCCGTCGACCATCTGGTTTTGACCGTGCAAGACATCGATGCGACCTGCGCGTTCTACGGCAAGGCGCTGGGAATGCAGGTCGTGGTTTTCGGCGGCGGCCGCAAGGCGCTGGCCTTTGGATCGCAGAAGATCAACCTGCATCAGCAGGGAAAGGAATTCGAGCCGAAGGCGCATCGTCCCACGCCGGGGTCCGGCGATCTTTGCCTGATCACTTCGGTTGCGCTGCCGGAAGTCATCGCGCACCTGGAAGCCTGCGGCGTGGACTTGATCGACGGGCCGGTGAAACGGTCCGGTGCGGTGGGAACGCTGCTATCGGTGTATTTCCGCGATCCGGACCTGAACCTGATCGAGGTTTCCAACTACGTCCACGATTGAGCCGCGCGCAGCCTGACCGGCATGGGTGCGAAGCCTGAACCCAAGCCACCGGCCGTGGAACCGCTAAACGCCTGATTGAGCGTGCCGGATGATCCCGGCACCCCGGCCCGCCAGCGGCCGTTTCCGGGCAAGGCAGGTGTGCGAGCTTGGAAAAACTGCGTGTAAGTTCGATTGACGGGGCACGGCGGCTTTGGTCTGATGTTCCTCTTCGTCGTCATGGAGCATCGTCATACGTGTTTGCGCGAATCAACTTCCTGCTCGGCCTCGGCCTGCTGATCCAGATTACGTTCTACTTTGCAGGCGTCTACCTGCTAATCCTGCCGCTGTCGGCCGTCGCGCCGGACTGGGTCAAGCCCACGGCCGGCTTTGCGATCCTGGCTGCGGTGGGCGTGACGGTACAGTTGCTTTCGATGGCCATGAGCAACCTGCGCGGCATCGCGCTCTATGCAAAGGGCGAGCGTCCCGGCAGGCTCGCCTTCACAAGCCAGGCGGCCATGATATTCGGCCACGTCGGCACTATCTACGCGGCGAGCGGCCTGCTCATTCGCGGCGAGCCGATCGCCGACGTGAGACTGCTGATTATCGCGACGCTGTATTTCGCCGGCGCGGCACTGGCCATCCACGAGTGGCGGCAGCGCAAGCTCACCCGCGTCTGATCTTCTTCTCCCAGCAGTAACTGCACGGGAAGCACCGGTGAAAAGTCCGCAACGGATCTGGACCATCGGCCACTCGACCTTGCCTGACACGGAATTCATCGCGCTGCTGCACACGCATGGCATCGAGCTGATGGCGGACGTCAGGCGTTTCCCTTCCTCGCGCCACCATCCGCAGTTCAATGGCGAATCCCTGACCGAGTCGCTCGCTGCAGTCGGAATCGACTATCTGCATTTCCCGGAATTGGGTGGCCGCCGCGAGCCGCGGCCGGGCTCGGTGAACACAGGCTGGCGCCAAGCCGGATTTCGCGGCTACGCCGATTACATGCAGACCGCGGAATTCCGAGCCGGTACCGTGCGTTTGCTCGGGGCTGCGTCGTCGCGACGCTGTGCGATCATGTGCGCCGAGAAGGCGTGGCAGAACTGCCACCGTGGTCTGATATCCGATGTACTGAAAGCCTCGGGTCTCGAGGTTTTCCATATCGTCGATCGCGAGCACGACGAGCAGCACCCCTATACGAAACCCGCACGCCTCATCGACGGAATCCTCTCCTACGCCGCCACAACACCCACGCAATCCCGTCTCGACCTGTGACACGGGACATCACGTGAATTCCGGCTAACATAGCCGTATCGATATCGTTGCCGCATCATGGAAACTACCCGTCGCAAGAATGTCACTCGCTGTCATTGGGCCGAAAACGGCAACCCGCTCTACGTCGCTTACCATGACGCCGAATGGGGCGTGCCGCAGCACGACGACCGGGTGCTGTTCGAATTCCTGATCCTGGAAGGCGCGCAGGCCGGCCTGTCTTGGTCCACCATCCTCAACAAACGCGAGAATTACCGCAAGGCGTTTTCCGGCTTCGACCCAGGCAAGGTCGCGAAATACGACGAGGCGAAGATCGCCCGGCTGCTGCAGGATCCCGGCATCGTGCGCAACCGGCTGAAAGTCGAATCAGCCGTGACCAATGCGCGGGCTTTCCTGGAAGTGCGAAAGGAGTTCGGCAGTTTCGACGCCTACGTCTGGGCGTTCGTCGATGGCAGGCCTTTACAGAACGGGTGGAAGACGCACAAGCGGGTGCCGGCCAGCACCCGGCAATCCGATGCGATGAGCCAGGACCTGAAGGCGCGTGGCTTCAAGTTCGTCGGCAGCACCATCATGTATGCCTTCATGCAAGCCACCGGCATGGTGAACGACCATACCTGCAACTGCTTTCGCTGGAAGCAGTTGCAGGGGCGAGGGGTGAGGAAAACAAAATCATGAAATCGGAAAAGAACTACACCATCTCCAAGGACGCGCGGCGGGTGAGCATAGTGGACGCGCTCGATGCCGTATCGAAAATCAAGGACGGCCTGCCGTCGGCGGCGGTATTCGAACACGGCACGCTCCAGGTCAAGATGTATCGTCCGGCCGGACAGGACCGGCAGAAACCGCACACCCGCGACGAGATCTACGTGATCGCGCAGGGCTCCGGCTGGTTCGTCAACGGGTCCGAGCGCCATTCGTTCCATGCCGGTGACGTATTGTTCGTGCCGGCCGGCATCGAACACCGCTTTGAGGTATTTACCGACGACTTCTGTACCTGGGTCATGTTCTACGGACCTGACGGCGGCGAAAGGCCGCCGTCGGGTTAGACGAGAAGAAGGTGAAAGGTAAAAATTTGAAATTAACAGCCACTCCCAATACGGATTCCAATCACAATGACTGAAGCAACTCATCAAGAATTGATCGTCGATCAGTTCAGCAGACAGGCGATTCCATTCTCGACGGCCAAAACAATCGCCGACGAGAAAGCGCTTCAGTTGCTGATCGATTCCGTCGGCGCAGGACCGGACGATACGGTGCTCGACGTCGCTTGCGGCGGCGGCAATGTGGTGTGCGCTTTCGCCGGGATTGTGCGTCATGCGACAGGCATCGACATGACACCCGCCATGCTGGACCGCGCGCGCGCGGTGGCGCGGGAAAAGTCCCTCTCCAACGTAAGCTGGGATCAGGGGCAGGCGACTTCCCTGCCCTATGCCGACGGCGCCTTTACCATTGTCGTCACGCGCTTCAGCTGCCATCATTTCATCGAACCGCTCGCCGTTCTGAAGGAGATGATCCGCGTCTGTGCGCCGGGTGGGCGCGTGCTGGTCGCGGACATGCACACCTCCGCCGATTCCGCCAAGGGTGCCGAGTTCAACCGCATGGAGCTGTTGCGCGACCCCTCCCATGTGCGCGCGCTGCCGGTCGCCGAATTGAAGGCATTGTTCCCCGCCTCCGGGCTTCCCGAAGCCCGGATCACGTTTTACGAATTGCGCGACGAACTGGAAAACCTGCTGGGCCGGTCCTTTCCCAATCGTGGCGACGACGACAAAATTCGCGAGATCTTCAGAACGTCCGCCCGCGACGATCGACTCGGCATCCCGATCCGGCTCGAAGGGACACGGGTTCACTACGCCTATCCGGTCGCGGTCCTGGTGGCAACGCGCCCCTGATGATCAGGGCACCCGTTTGGCACAGGACAGTTCCAGGCCGGATTTCTGGGAAAGCCGCTACCGCGACAACGTCATCCCATGGGATGCGGGCAAGGTACCCGCATCGCTGCAGAGGTACGCGCGAAACCTGTCCCCCGGAGCCCGTGTGCTGATTCCGGGATGTGGATCGGCTTACGAAGCGGCTTACCTGGCCGACAAAGGCTTCGACGTCCTGGCGATCGACTTCAGCCCTGCCGCCGTCGATACGGCGCGAAGGAATCTTGCCGGCTTCCCGGACATCGTGCGCCTGGCGGATTTCTTCGACTTCGATGCCGGTCAGCCCTTCGATGTGATCTACGAACGCGCCTTTCTGTGCGCCCTGCCCAGGAAAATGTGGAGTGGCTACCCCGATCGATGTGCGGAGCTGTTGAAACCGAACGGCGTCATCACAGGATTCTTCTTCTTCG
Source organism: Betaproteobacteria bacterium (assembly GCA_016194905.1). Classification (NCBI taxonomy): domain Bacteria; kingdom Pseudomonadati; phylum Pseudomonadota; class Betaproteobacteria; species Betaproteobacteria bacterium. Next base: position 457,228 of record JACQAP010000021.1, on the reverse strand, counting down.
CCGATTCGCCCAAGGGACCGCCTTTCGGTACCAGCCAGGCCGAACTCAATAGACTGATGCAGCCGTGGTTCGACTGCGTCGAAGACCTGCCGGTTGTGGACTCGATCGAAGTATTCGCCGGCAGGGAAAGGTGGCAGGTCTGGCGCCAGAAGTCTTTGCGGGCTTCAGAGCAGAACTCAACGCAGGAACCCGATTCCAGAGAGCGCCTCTTGCGAGAGTAATGTTTCCTTTGATGATGAGCGGGCGTCAACGAATCAAGTTGCCCGGCGCGCTTTCAATCGACTGCACAAGGGAAACAGTCATAGTGACCATGCGTGTCGATGATTCACGGTGCTTCATCGAGACGCCCAACGTCTTGTTGAACGGCGCGCGGCTCTATGCGCGTCCGCTCGAACTAAAGTTAGAACCACTTCAGCCACGATGGCTTCGCTCCCGACTCTTGTTTCTTGAGCTTTAGTAACGACATGAAATTTACGAAAAACATGATGGTTCCGAACACCCCTAATGCCACAAACGCGTCAACACCCTTATAAATTAAATCATTGAACATCCTGTTCTTCGCTATATCGATCTTTACTTGCAACAACGCAATCTTGCGCAGGTGTTCAATGTCATTAATTGTCTCGATTTGCGCGGTTATGTCCCCTCGTTGATTTTGAATGAGCGGGCGAGGCAGGAAATAATAAAAGGCAACGTTCGTGCTGATCGTGAAAATAAGAAAGACTCCGCCAATAACCGCGTTTTGCCATAAGAGGCGTTTCATAACATTGGTTCCCTGGTTAAGGGGTTCTAACGCACAGCTAACCGGGCGCCGGAGCGCGTAGTGCGGCGGGTACCCAACAGCAACGCCGTTGGGCGCTCGGGTTGAACGCCGGGTTATGTGTCACTAGAGTTGATACCTGGTGATGTCGAGCGACCCATGAAAGACACCCAGAATATCCACGTTTCCGTCGTCTTTGATGAGGTACGCGATTCGGTAATGCCCGTAGAGCAATACGCGCACGTGGCGCGATGAGATCGTATAGCGCGAACCGATCTCAGGGAAACTCTTGAGATCTTGTGCCCGATCGTAAATACCCTGCACCGTACGCGCTGCGGCTTGGGGGTTATCCGCAGCAATGTATTCAAAGATGTCGGTAAGCCAGCGCTGAGCCTCGTCGGTCCAGCTTATTTCTGCCATGACCGAATGCGCCGCCCCATTTCTTCATTTGAGATGGCGCGCTTCGCGTCCGAATCGGTGAGCCCCCGCTCGACCATGGCGTGAAAGGCAAGCTCGCGAATGATCTCTTCTCGTGAACTGTCCTCAGGCTGCCCCTGAATCAAGCGGGTGAGTTCTTCCTTCACTGTTGACATAGGTCAAGCCTCCACGTTGCTTCAATTCTGCCATAGCAGGCCGTGCTGTGCGAATGACACATAACGCCGCGCATAAAGCGCCGCGCAAGTGCGTAGCTCTTGCGCGGTCGAGTGAGCGAAGCGAACGACTTTGATGCGCATGTTAGCTCTGCTCAAATTGGTATTTTGGAGAGATTTAGCAACGGCACTCCAGCGACCTCACTACAGAGCTTGAAAAATGTGGACACCTCAGTTTGACCGATGTTTGTAATGACCCAATAACCGCGGACTTGAACTGAATTCTCCTCGGTAAGATGAGCGCTGTCGATGTAGAGGTGGTCTCGGGAGGCTGCAACGTAGTGACGAAGCTTCAGAGGCTTTTCCATCCACCGTTTGTCATCGAGAGCAGCAAGCTTCGATAGAAAGGAGGCATCCGCATCAGCAAAGACCTCAATGAGACGAACAACAAGCTCTCGCAAAGTTGGCGCCGTATAAACGTCAAAGCGCTCACGCATTGAACCTACGCGACTCTGCACGATGAAACGCGTTGAGTCTCGGACCATGCTGCCGTAGAGACCAGTTATACGAGACGTACTCATTAGGCCTTCTCTTCTGGATAGCTAACGTGAATTCGACTTCCGAAACGTCGGCGATCCTGGTACAGGCCTTTCGGCGTTTCTTGAAATGCCTTGAGTTCCAGATGTTTGGCGACCACTGTTCATGAGGACAGTTACCTCGAAGTCGGGTTATTTGCCGCCGTATCACGAAATAGGCTGCGTGGAGGCCGGACGATGGTAACGGAATCAAGGATTTCGTCAATTGACACTTGTGGCTCCCGCCTCCGGGATAGGCCGCGTGCGTGAATGTTTATTGGCGCCCTGTCAGTTCAGATTACCTGTCTAGCCACGCCCAAGAGCAGCCAGTTGTCGATCATGCCAACGAGCCAAAAGGAGCTGCGACACGATCGCCCCGCACAGCGCGAGGAACATGTCCCACTGGGTATCCCAGATGTCGCCTTGCGTGGCGAGGAAGGCATCGGCCGCGGTTCCGGTGCCGACCGCTACCCACCACTCCACGAATTCGTAGAACGCGGACACCGCAAGGCAGATGCAGGTGACGATGAAGAACAACCAGCCCTTGCCGTTGACCACGCCGTTGCGCAGCAGGATTTCCCGCGCGATGATCGCCGGCACCGCGCCCTGCATGAAGTGCCCGAGCCTATCGTAGTAGTTGCGAGCCAGACCGTATTCATCCTTCACCCAGTTGAACAGCGGCATCTCGGCGTACGTCCAGTGCCCGCCGAGCATCAGCACCAGGGCGTGCAGCCAGATCAGGCAATAGACCAGCATGGTCAGCTTGACCCGCGGATAAATGGCCAGCAGCACCACGGCTGCCACCATCGCCGGCACGACTTCGAGAAACCATACGAAGCGATCGACCGGCTTGATACCTGACCAGGCCAGAATCAGCAGGAAAGTCACAAGCAGCGCAACGTGCCAATGTCTGGATGTCATGTGCGGATGCCGCGTAAATACCGTGAATGTCGTGAATATCGTGAATGCCGTGAAGCCCGGAAAAGCGTGTCGCATGCTTGCTTAAGTCGATTTACGATATTCACGACATTCACGATATTCACGACGCTCACGGCACCAAATCTACTTTCAAAAATACCTTCCTGTCGTCCGATACGTTGGCGCTGCGCCGAGAAATCGTGCCGCCATCGGTCTGCACGCGGCTCTGGTCTACCCCGCCTATCTCCATCCATTCGCCCAGCCTCCCCGATACGACAGTATCGACCCGCTGCACGTTGAAGGTTTGCGAATTCTGATCGGCCACGGTATCGCGGCGCGAACTGATCTCCAGCGTGACCCGGTCGCCGTTGACACGCGGCCTGACGCGAAATCCGGTATCTGCATCGCGGTACTCCACCGATTCGGAAATCTGCGCACCCTGCGGTGTCTGGATTACGCTGCGGCTGCGTATCGGAACCGATTGCCCGATGCGAATGAGCGCTTCGTTACCCTCCAGCACCTGCACGGTTTGTACGCCGCGATCGGTGGCAGCGGACTGCGAACTGAGCACCCGTGCCCGCGCGACGTTGTCGCCTTTGCGCACCTCGGCGGTGGCGCCTTGCTTGCTGCGGCTGCCCGGCGCGGTCACCCATGCGCTATCAGTACCGATGCTGCCCGAGACCTCCGCTTCGGACGCAAGGCCGGTTCCGGCCGCCTCCTGGCGCACCGATATCGCCAGCCGCTTCGGCATGGTATCGACTGCGTCGAGCACCTTGCGCAGTTCCGCGAGGTTCTGCGGCGTCGTGCGCACGATCACGCGGTTCTGCAAAGCGCTGATGGTGCCGCCCGGCGCCAGCAACGGCTTGAGCATAGGCACGATCTGCTCGGCGCTGCGGTATTTCAGATCGATGACTTCGAGGACGGTTTGTTGCGCCTGGGCCGTTGCGAGCCACCCCAGCATGACCACATAGAAGAGCACGTGTGCAACCGCGTACACCACGCCTGACACCTTTCGCCTCACGTCCATTTCAACCTCCATTCCCGCGGCAATTCACGGCTCGCCGGATCCTGGCGGTAGAACTGCGCAAGCTGCTCGTAGACCCGCGGATAAACCGCCTTCACGATATCCGGCATCTCGAAGAAAGCCTCGCTGAGGACGGCGAAGAATTCCCCCGGCGACTCGGCCGCATACGGATCGATTTCGGTATGTTCTTCCCTCTTCACCCGCACGCAAAGATCTTTGTAGGCGGCATTAAACGCCTGGGACCACAGCCGGCGATCCATGCCGGCATGCAAGGGCGGAAAGCCGTTGGCTTCGCCGTTGAGCATGTCGAGCTTGTGGGCGAACTCGTGGATGACCACGTTCATGCCGTCCATCTCACCCGCGTGCTCCACATCCGCCCACGAAAGGATCACGGGACCGCGGAGCCAAGCCTGGCCGGCGTAAGACATGGCGTCGGTTTCGACGAGGCCCTCGGGATTGCGGAACTCATGGCCCGAGACGAACTCGTCGGGATAGACGATGACCTCGACCCAGCCATCGTAGTGTTCGATGCCCAGTTCGAGCACCAGGATGCAGGCCTGGACTGCGATGCCAAGCTTCATTTCCTGGTTGAGCGTCAGGCCACCGGCCGCCGAAATCTGCTTGCCGTGCATGAACAGGATCGCCAGATCCTTCAGCCGCGCGCGCTCGTCATCGTTCAGGCGTGCCACGAACGAAAAACGTTCGGTAACACGCCGCCATGTCGCATCGCCCAGATCGGACTTACGTAGGATGCGCCGCCTGCGCCATTGCCTGAAGCCGAACATGCTTTCCGCCTGCGGATCAGGACCGCGGCTCCTCGCCGCCCGCCTCGTCCTCCTGTGAGACATCCGTCAGCGACTCTTCCAAGCTGCGCACCTGTCCCGGCTGATCCAACTCTACCCTTTCGATCCGATTGAAGCGGCGTGTTAGTTTATCGCCGGTTATACGCAGCCTCTCGGTATCTTCGTGCGCCTGACGGATATGATCCGCAAGCTTTCCGAGGCGCTGATCGAACAGATTGAAATCCTTGCCGAGCTTACCGAGCTCGTCCTTGATGATGTGAACCTGCTCGCGGGTGGCGACATCCTTCATGACTGCACGCGCGGTATTCAGCACAGCCATGAGCGTGGTCGGCGATACGATCCAGACGCGCCGCTGCATGGCGAAATCCACGACTTCGGGATGATAGCCATGGATTTCGGCAAATACGGCTTCGGCTGGCACGAACATAACCGCACCATCGGACGTCTCGCCTGGAATGATGTACTTGGCGGCGATATCTTCCACGTGTTTTTTAACGTCCACGCGGAACTGCCTCTGCGCAACCAATCGATCGTTGTCGCCCACGCCGATTTCAAACATCCGATGATAGTTCTCCATTGGAAACTTTGAGTCCACGGCGACCATTCCCGTCGGCTCTGGCAGTTTGAGCACGCAATCAGCGCGGACATCCTTGCCTTCCCGGTCCTTACTCTTGAAAGTGTATTGAAACTCGAACGCGACCTCCGGAAGGATGTTGCGCACCAGGTTTTCTAGCTGCACTTCGCCGAAGGCGCCGCGCGAACGCTTGTCGCCGAGCAGCTCCTGCAGGCTCACCACGTTGCTGGTGAGCCCGTCGATCTTCTTCTGCGCCTCGTCGATGGTGGCCAGCCGCGCCATCACGCTGACGAAAGTCTCGTTGGTTTTCTTGAAACCTTCCTCGAGGCGCTCGGTGACTTTTCCGCTGATCTGCTCCAGCCGGGAATCGGTAGTTTTGGTCAGCAATTCCATCGACGCGGCGAGCTGGGCGGAGGCATTGCGCATCGTGGTCTGGATCAATTCCTGCTCGGCACGATTCTGCTCGGCCAGCGTCTGCAGGATGCGGGTCAGCACTTCGCTGCGCAACAAGTCGTGCTTGGCCTGCAGGTCGGCGCTCATCTCCGCAAGCTTGAGCGTGGTCGTCTCGCGCGTGGCGGAGAGCTCCTCGACCTGCTTGACCTGCAGGGCGCCGACGGTGCTGCGGGTCTGCGTGAGTTCCTGCGTGATGGTGTTGCGCAGGCGCTCGAACAATTCGTTCTGCGACGCGCTGAGGCGATCGCCCAGATTGTTCAGGCCGGCGTTGAGGTCCTTGAGCATCGCCATGTGCTTTTCTTCCAGCACACGCGCGAGCGATTCGGGATGCGTCACCTGGCGGTGCGCCATGCCGACGACGATGAAGATCAGGACGATGACCGCGACGAGTGTCGCGGCGGCAATAGCCATGGCAAGCAGGGCAAGGGAGAACTCAGGCATCGGACGAGTATAAACCAAGCACCACACCGCCCCCTCTCCTCAACCCTCTCCCGCAAGGGGAGAGGGAGTTCTAGAAAAAAAAACGGGCGACCAAGTGGTCGCCCGTTTGTTTTTTGGGAATCGGAGGCTCCCCCTCCCCTTGCGGGAGAGGGCCGGGGAGAGGGGGTGGGTTACGCCGCAGCCGTCGTGGTATCCCGCGACGCACGCTTGCGCTCATGCTCCTTCAGATGGCGCTTGCGGATGCGAATCGATTTCGGCGTGATCTCGACGAGTTCGTCGTCAGCGATAAATTCCACCGCTTTCTCCAGCGTCAGCTCGATGGGCGGCACCAGTCGCACGGCTTCATCGGTACCCGAGGCGCGAACGTTGGTGAGCTGCTTGCCCTTGATCGGATTGACCACCAGGTCGTTGTCGCGCGAATGGATGCCGATCACCATGCCTTCATACAGCGCATCACCCGGGGATACGAACATGCGGCCGCGGTCCTGCAGCTTCCACAAGGCGTAGGCAACCGCTTCGCCGTCGTCCTGGGAAATCAGCACGCCGTTGCGGCGCTCTTCCATGTCGCCCTTCACCGGGCCGTAGTCGTCGAAAATATGGCTGGCCAGTCCGGTACCACGCGTGATGTTGAGGAATTCGCCCTGGAAGCCGATCAGCCCGCGCGCCGGAATGCGGTACTCGAGACGGGTGCGGCCCTTGCCGTCGGCCTGCATGTCCTGCAGGTCGCCGCGGCGGCGGCCCAGTTCTTCCATCACCCCGCCCTGGTGACCGTCCTCGACGTCGACGGTCAGCAATTCGTACGGCTCCTCTTTCACGCCGTTCACGGTTCTCATCACCACCCGCGGGCGGCCGACCGCCATCTCGTAACCTTCGCGGCGCATGTTTTCAAGCAGGATGGTCAGATGCAGCTCGCCGCGGCCGGACACGACGAACGTGTCCGAATCGGCGGTGAATTCGACTTTCAGCGCAACATTCGATTGCAGCTCGCGCTCCAACCGCTCGCGGATCTGGCGGCTGGTGACGTACTTGCCGTCGCGGCCGGCCAGCGGCGAAGTATTGACCAGGAAATTCATGGTCAGCGTGGGCTCGTCCACCTTCAGCAGTGGCAGGCCTTCGGGTTTGGCCGGATCGCAAATGGTGACGCCGATGGCCACTTCTTCGATGCCATTGACCAGCACGATGTCCCCGGCTTCGGCTTCCTCGACCACCGTGCGCTCCAGGCCCTTGAACACGAGCACCTGATTGACCTTGGCCATCTTCGGCTCGCCATCCGGGCCCTGCATGACGGCAACCTGCTGTCCGGAGCGAATGCGTCCGTGCGCCACCCGGCCAATGCCGATGCGGCCGACGAAGCTGGAGTAGTCGAGCGAGCAGATCTGCAACTGCAGCGGCGCATCGGGATCGGCGTCGCGCACCGGCACGTGCTTCAGGATCGCGTCGAACAGGGGGCGCATGTCCGTGCTCGTCCGGGCCAGGTCGAGCGTGGCATAACCGTTGAGAGCCGAAGCGTACACAACGGGGAAATCGAGTTGTTCTTCGGCCGCGCCCAGCTTGTCGAACAGATCGAAGGTCTGGTTCACGACCCAATCAGGGCGCGCACCCGGACGATCCACCTTGTTGACCACGACGATGGGCTTGAGTCCGAGGGCCAGCGCCTTGCGCGTGACAAAACGGGTTTGCGGCATCGGGCCTTCCACCGCATCCACCAGTAACAGCACGCTGTCCACCATCGACAGAACGCGCTCCACCTCGCCGCCGAAATCGGCGTGGCCGGGGGTATCCACGATGTTGATGTGCGTGCCCTCGTACTGGACCGCGCAATTCTTCGCCAGGATGGTGATGCCGCGTTCCCTTTCCAGGTCGTTGGAATCCATGACGCGTTCGGCAATATGCTGGTGCGCGGCGAAGGTGCCCGACTGGCGCAGCAGCTTGTCGACCAGCGTGGTTTTACCGTGGTCGACGTGGGCAATGATGGCGATGTTGCGAACGTTGCGTGTCATGGAAAGCAGTGCGGCGAAAAAGGTCGCGAAGTGTACCACAGGGACGGTTGCAATTCATTGAATTTCCGTATAATGCGTTTGCCGACCCGCGATGCACAAAAAGACAGCCGAACCGCGTTATTTGCCGGCCAAAAAAATAAGAATATCCGAAGCCAAAGCCCGATGAAACCTTCGAACACCCCGCAAGCATCCGCGTCCAAGGCAAACCTGCAGTCGATAGCTAACCTGCTGAAGTCTGACGGTAACCAGACCGTCGGGAATTTCGCCGACCTCGCCATTCGCAGCCATTTCCAGCCGATCTTCAGCGTCGCCCACAGCCGCAGCGTAGGGTTCGAAGGCTTGATGCGCCCCACCGACCCGAATGGCCATCCGGTCTCGCCGCTGGATGTTTTCAGGATGGACCAGGACTTCTCCCATACCCTGACCGTCGACCGGCTTGCAAGCAGTGTCCATGTCCACAATTTCCTGCATCTCAAGGCCGACGGCTGGTTGTTCCTCAATATGCAGACCGAAGTCTTCCTGGAAAGCGTGCACGACGGCAATTTTCTCGGCCAGTTGCTGGAAGAAACGGGCTTCCCGCCGCATCGGGTCGTCATCGAAATACTGGAACAAGGCGTGCTGAACGAAGTGCGGCTGGGCGAGGCCGTCCAGTTCTTCCGCAAACAGGGTTTCCTGATTGCGCTGGACGACTTCGGGGCGGGTCATTCGAACTTCGACCGGGTGTGGAACCTGCAGCCGGACATCGTCAAACTCGACCGTTCCATGATCACGCAGGCGGGCAGCAATCTGCGCATCCGACGTATGATGCCAGTGATGGTCTCGCTGCTGCACGAGGCGGGATCGCTGGTTCTGATGGAAGGCATCGAGACCGCAGGCGAAGCGCTGATGGCCATGGATGCCGATGCCGACTTCGTGCAGGGTTATTACTTCGCCGTACCGGCCGAGTCACCGCCCGCCAGGGAGAAAAGCCGCGCCCTGTTCGATCAGTTGTGGATCGATTTCCGCGAAGTCACCTTGCCCGAGGTTTCATTCCATCGGCGCGAGGTCAGTCCCTACATTAACGCTATCGGCTATGCCGCCAGCTTGATCGAATCCGGCATTCCACTGACCCATGCCGCCAGCGGATTTCTCGATCTGGCCGGCGCCGAACGTTGCTACCTGCTCGACAGCGAGGGCCGGCAGATCGGCGAAAACATGGTCAATCCGCGCCACATCGCGGTTGCGGACCAACGTTTTGGTCCCGTGGCCAACGCGCAAGGCGCGAACTGGTCGCGGCGCTTCTATTTCCGCCGCGCGCTCGAGCACCCCGGAAAAGTGCAGGTGACGCGGCCCTATCTCTCCATCGCCGGCGCCAATCAGTGCATTACGGTTTCCATCGGTAGCCTGGTCAATGGCGAAATGCGCGTGCTGTGCGGTGACGTAAGTTGGCGCGACCGCGGGCCGGTGAAGCGTTAACTGCAGGGGCTAGGGACTAGGGGCTAGTGATCTCAAGATTTTTCCCCTAGCCCCTAGTCCCTAGCCCCTGTTTATCACGCGCTCGCGCGAAACACCTGCATCGGTGGCGTGCGCAGCACTTTCGCGGTTCCGAGCAGCCCGGCGACGGTGACGCCCCCGGCACCGATCAGCAATCCCGCCAGCCATACCCACGGATTGATCGCGTAAGGCAGGTTCAATACCCTGTCGGCCAGCACATACCCTATCGCCGTGGCGCCGACTGCGGCAAGCAATCCGGCCAGCGCACCGATCAAGGCGAACTCGGCGGCCTGGACGGCGCGCAACTGGCGGCTCGACGCGCCGAGCGTGCGCATCACCGCCGCGTCGAATTCACGTTCGTCATGCGTGCTGCTGACGGCAGCGAACAACACCAGCAAGCCGGCCGCGATGCTGAACAGAAATACGAATTCGATCGCGCTGACCACCTGGTCCATCATGTGCTGCACTTGCGCAAGGATTGCCGCCACGTCGATGACCAGTAGATTCGGGAAGCGCTTCACCAGAGCGTCCAGCAGCACCGAGCGCTCGGCCGCCAGATGCAGGCTGGTGACGTAGCTCGCCGGAAATTTTTCCAGCACGCCCGGCGGTGCGATCACGAAAAAATTCACGCGGAAAGAATCCCATCCCACCTTGCGCAGCGATACGATTTCCGCCGTCAGGCGCGAGCCGGCAATGTCGTAAGTCACGGTGTCGCCCGGCTTCACGCCGATCGTCTTGGCAATGCCCTCCTCGACCGACAGCACCGCTTTTCCGGCATCGCGGCCGTCGAACCAGCGGCCGGCGACGATCGCGTTGTCGGGTTGCATCGACTGTGTCCACGACAGATTGAATTCGCGATCGACCAGCCGGCGCGCGCGATCCTCTGCATAGTCGCGCGACGACACCGGCTTGCCGTTGATCTCCACCAGCCGCCCGCGAACCATCGGAAACAGCCTTGGCGGCGGCACGCCACTGGCGGTGAAGAACTGCGCGATCGCCTGCAACTGATCGGGCTGGATGTTCACCAGGAAGCGATTCGGCGCATCGACCGGCAAGCCGTTGCGCCAGTTGTCGAGCAGATCCGCCCGCACCAGCGTCAGCAGGATCAGCGCCATCAGCCCGAGTCCAAGCGCCGTCACCTGGACCATGCTGCCGGCACGATGCCGGCGCAGATTGGCCAGACCGAATCGCCAGTTGAAGCCGGCGGACCGACCGACGGAGGACAACAACCGCAGCACCACCAGCGTCAGCACGGCACTCGCCGCCGCCGTGCCCAGCACCCCGCCCAGTACGTAGAGTCCCAGCTTCAGTTCCTGCGCCTGCCACAGCACCAGGCCGGCGACTGCGGCGCCACCCAGGAGATAGGCGGATACGCTCATCGAGTTCGGCGCACCGAGGTCCCGGCGCAGCACGCGCAAAGTCGGCACCGTCTTCAGCGCGATGAGCGGCGGCAGCGCAAATCCAAGCAGCATCACGAACCCGGCGACCATGCCCTGCACCAGGGGCCGCAGTCCGGGTGCAGGCAAAGTCACCGAAACCACCGGCGCCAATACCGCCGCCAGCACGAACTGGAACGCGAAGCCGACCGCGCAGCCGAGTGCGCCCGCAACCAGTCCGATCATGACAAACTGCAAACCATGCAGACTCAGGATCAGCGTCTGCCCGGCGCCGAGGCAACGCATGATCGCGCAGGCATCCAGATGGCGCTGAAGATAGCGGCGGGCAGCGAGCGCCACCGCGACGCCGGCCAGGATCACCGTCATGAGCGCGGACAATCCGAGGAAGCGCTCGGCGCGCTCCAGCGCCGCCTTGATTTCCGGGCGCGCATCGCGAATATCCTCGACGCGCTGTCCCGGGCCGATCCCCTGCGCGGCAAAGTCGCGGAATGACGCGATCGCCGGAACACCGCCGGCGACAAACAGCCGGTACGACACGCGGCTGCCCGACTGGATCAGGCCGGTGGAGGGCAGGTCTGTCGCGTTCATCATCAGCCGCGGGCCGAGGTTGATGAAGCCGGCGCTGGATTCGGGTTCTTCGCTCACCAGGGCGGCAATCTTGAATTCGCGCTCGCCGAGGCCGACGCGGTTGCCGATTTTCAGATCGAGACGGCGCAGCAGACGATCATCCACCCAGACTTCGCCCGCAGCCGGAATGCGCCGAGGCTCGAAATCCGCCCCGGATTCGGATGATCGAACGCGCAGCTTGCCTCGCAGCGGATAGCCTGGCGCAATCGCCTTGACCTCTGTCAGCAACGTGCGCCCCGCGAACTGCGTCATGCTCGGAAACCGCACTGCAGCCGTCGTCGACAATCCGCGGCGCTGCGCTTCCTGCCGGAAGCGGTCAGCGACGGGTTTGTCGGACACGATGACCAGGTCGGCACCGAGCAATTGATTGGCTTCGCTCGTGAGCGATCGTCCGACCCGATCCGCGAAAAAAGCCACGGTCGTCACGCTGGCGACCGCCACGATAAGCGCAAGCGCGAGCAGGCGCTGCTCGCCGGCGCGCCAGTCGCGCGCAAGCATGCGCGTCGCCAGCTTCAGTACCGCGACGGAGCCGAGGTCAGCGCCGTTCATCGTTCGTCAGCCGGCCCGCCGCGAGGCCGATGCGCCGCGTGCAGCGCTGCGCAAGGACTTCATCATGCGTGACCAGCAACAGCGTGGTGCTCGCCACGCGGTTCAGTTCGAACATCAGCGAGACGATCTCTTCGCCCGTTGCCGAATCGAGGTTGCCGGTCGGCTCGTCGGCGAACAGCACACTCGGGTCGGCGGCAAAAGCACGCGCGACCGCGACACGCTGTTGCTCGCCGCCGGAAAGCTGGCGGGGATAGTGCGTGAGTCGCGAGCCGAGGCCCACCCGCCCAAGCCAGTCCGCAGCGCGGTCCCGCGCGTCGGGTTTGCCGCCGAGTTCCAGCGGCAGCATCACGTTTTCCAGTGCGGTGAGCGCGGGCAGCAACTGGAACGACTGGAACACGAAGCCCACGCGGTCGCGCCGCAGTCGTGCCCGGCCGTCTTCGTCCAGCGCGAACAAGTCGGCGCCGTCGATATGAACCGTCCCCGAAGTCGGTATGTCCAGCCCGGCGAGCAACGCCAGCAGCGTGGTCTTGCCCGAACCTGAAGCGCCGTGGATGGCGACCGCTTCACCGCGGCCGATCTCCAGGGACACGTCCTGAAGGATGGTCAGCGCGGCGCTGCCCGTGAAAACTTGCTTGGTCAAACCGGCCGCCCTCACAATGGGCGGCATGAACTCTTCAGCCATGCGGTCGATTCTTCTCTTTCTGCTGTTGGTCATCGTTCCGGCGTCGGCGGTCCGCGCCGCCCAGACCATTCTGGTCCTGGGCGACAGCATTTCCGCCGGCTACGGCCTGGCGCAAGGCGAGGGCTGGGTCGCGCTGCTGGAACAGCGCATCCAGCGCGACAAACTCGATTATCGGGTAGTCAACGCCAGTATCAGCGGCGAGACCACGCTCGGCGGGCTCAATCGCATCTCAGCCGCGCTCAAGGAACATCATCCCGCCGTGGTCATCGTCGCGCTCGGCGCCAACGACGGCCTGCGTGGCAATCCGCTGGAACAAACCCGTCGCAATCTGATTGCCATCGCCGAAGCCTGCCGCAAGGCCGGTGCGAAAGTCGTGATCGCCGGCATGCGCATCCCCCCGAACTACGGTCCGGTCTATACGCGCCGCTTCGAAGGCCTGTTCGCGGAGGTCGCTAGACAGCAGAATGTGTCTCTGGTTCCATTCATGCTCCAGGGCTTTGCCGACGACCGCAAGATGTTTCAGGCCGACGGGCTTCACCCGGTCGCCGGCGCGCAATCGCGCATCCTCGATAACGTCTATCACCGGCTGCGTCCGCTGCTGCTCCCGCGTTCACGACGCTGAAACGCAACCCTGTCGCCGTCCGCCCCCGTGTTCGGCACGTTAACGGTAGCACAGCTCTTCTGTTTCGACGAGAACGCAGCCGGCGCTCCGGGTTCTTCGGATTATTTGCAACCTGTGTGTTGGCAACCGGATGACCGCCGGCCTTTCACGACGATTTCCATGATTATATTGAGGGGGATTCTTATGGCGGGAAGTCGACAAGAGGCGTTTGCGCGACCTTAAGTTTGATTTAAGTCACGTTCTATAGATTCCGGGCTTGGGTAGATGGCGCTTATGCGTTCCCGAGGCGACAGGATGAAAGAATTATTGCGGTATCTGTTGGAACTCGGTGCGGCAAGCGCCACGGGAGAAATGAAGCATGCGATTGTTGCTGGTTGAAGACGACTCGATGATTGGCAACAGCGTTCAGCAGGGCTTGCGGCAGGACGGCTATTCCGTCGATTGGGTGCAGGACGGCCGGGCCGCGGAATTGGCGTTGGGCAACGAAATATACGACCTCATGCTGCTGGATCTGACGCTGCCCAAAAAAAGCGGTAGCGAAGTACTCGGGAGCCTGCGCGCCCAGGGAAATCTCATTCCGGTATTGATCCTGACCGCACGGGACGCCGTGGCGGAGCGGGTGAAGGCGCTCGACGGCGGTGCCGACGACTTTCTGACAAAGCCATTCGACCTGGATGAACTCGCCGCCCGCGTCCGCGCCCTGCTGCGTCGTCGGGCCGGACGCGCCACGCCATCGATCCAGCACGGCAACCTCATCCTGAATCCTGCCAGGCACGAAGCGTCTCTGCGCGGAAAAGAGCTCGCGCTATCTGCAAAGGAATTTGCGCTTCTTGCGGCCTTCCTGGACCAGCCGGGGGTGGTGTTGTCGCGCGCGCAACTGGAAGAAAAATTGTATGGGTGGGACGGCGAGATAGGGAGCAACGCGGTGGAAGTCTACATCCACTCTCTGCGCAAGAAGCTCGGCAAGGACTTCATCAAGAATATCCGCGGCGTGGGTTACATGGCGCGCAAGCCGAGATGAAATCCATTCGGCGCCAGCTGCTCGTGTCGCTGCTTTCGACGCTCCTGCTCATCGGCCTTTTTGCCACCCTCGGAATTTATATTACGGTCGAGGACGAATTCAACGAAATTTTCGATTACGAACTCAGACAGGTCGCTCTGTCTTTTCGGGAGGACTCGCTGGGCAGCCCGATAGGCCCACCGATTCAGATTGTCGACGAGGAGGACGATCTCGTGATCCAGATATGGGATCGCGCCGGCACACTCGTCTACGTGTCGGATGCACTGCCCGCACTGCCGCCGCGCGCCCAATCCGGCTATTCCCTGGAGTCGACCCCGGGCACCCAGTGGCGGGTATTCAGTATCCGGTTGCGCGAGCATACCATCCAGGTCGCCCAGCCGGTGGGTGTCCGGCAAGCGCTCGCCGCACGCGCTGCCGTACGTACGTTGGCGCCGATGCTGTTTCTGATTGCAGCGCTTGGTATCGTGATCTGGATCATCGTCGGGAGGGGACTGCGCCCGCTCAACAGGGTCACCGACGCCGTCGAGCAACGCTCGGCGTCGGCCCTGCAGCCGCTGCCCGACGACAACCTGCCCGGCGAAGTGAAGCCGCTGGTCGCGGCACTCAACGATCTGTTGCACCGGCTGGGAAACGCGTTGGAGATGCAACGTACGTTCATTGCCGATGCGGCGCACGAGCTGCGCACGCCGCTCACCGCGGTGCAGCTGCAGATTCAGCTGGCGGAGCGTGCAATCAGCGAGGAAGAACGGGCGGTCGCGTTCGTGCAATTGCGCGATGGTGTGAAACGCGCCGTTCATCTCGTGCAGCAGTTGCTGGCGCTCGCAAGCCACGAACCCGAACTTATCGGACGCTGTTCGACGCCGCTGGACCTGGCGCAACTGGCCAGGCAGGCAGTCGCAGACTACGCCGCCATTGCGGATGCAAAGGAAATCGATATCGGCATTGACGGCGACCAATTGCTGTGGACGACCGGGGATCCGGAGGCGTTGCGCGTGATGCTCGGCAACCTGATCGATAACGCGATCCGATACACCCAGCGTGGCGGCAAAATAGATGTCAGCGCAAGTGCGGAAGACGGCGAACCGGTCCTTGTGGTCAAGGACAACGGCCCCGGCATTCCGAAGGATTTTCGCGCGAGAGCTTTCGACCGATTCTCGCGGCAGGAAGGGTCCGGCGAGCCCGGTAGCGGGCTGGGACTGGCGATCGTCAGAAACGTTGTCACGCGCCATCGCGCAACTATCGCGCTTGCGGCAGGCGATCATGAACGCGGTCTTCGCGTAACGATACGCTTCCCGGTGCAGTAAACTATGAAACCCGAAACCATGATGCTTGATTCCAGTACCGTCCGCACCCGCGTCGTCGCCACGCTGGTCTTTGTGTTCTGCATTGTCTGGTTTGGCAATCTCGATTATCGCAGCCTCGTGCGCCCGGACGAGGGGCGCTACGCCGAAATCGCGCGGGAGATGGCGGTAACCGGAGACTGGACCACGCCGCGGCTGAACGGCATCAAGTATTTCGAGAAG
The DNA here is from genome assembly GCA_016194905.1 of Betaproteobacteria bacterium. Lineage (NCBI taxonomy): Bacteria > Pseudomonadati > Pseudomonadota > Betaproteobacteria > Betaproteobacteria bacterium. Next base: position 441,196 of record JACQAP010000021.1, on the reverse strand, counting down.
CCGCCGCTGCAGTACTGGATGACCGCCGCAGCTTACAAGGCTTTCGGCGAACACGAGTGGACGGCCCGTCTGTGGGCCGCCCTGACGGGATTTGCGGGCGTGCTGATGGTGGGATTCGCCGGCGCGAGTTTATTCGGCCGGCGGACGGGATATTACTCGGCGATGGTTCTGGCGAGCAGCGTCCTTTACGCTGTAGTCGGTCATATCAATACGCTCGACATGGGCGTCACGTTCTGCATGACGCTCGGATTGCTCGGTTTCCTGCTGGCTCAGCGCGGCGACGCGAGGACGCGCGAAACGCGCTTGTGGATGCTGCTGGCCTGGGCGGCGATGGGCTTCGGTTTCCTGAGCAAAGGCCTGATCGGCCTGGCCCTGCCGGCCGCTGCCATGGTTGCCTACGCGCTCGTTCATCGCGACATTGCATTCCTGAAACGGCTCGAACCGGTCCCCGGTATCGCGATCATGCTGGCGATCGCCATGCCCTGGATCATCGCGGTGTCGATCGCCAACCCGGAGTTTGCGCACTTCTTTTTCATACATGAACATTTCCAGCGCTTCTTAACGCAAATCCATCACCGTACGGCGCCATGGTGGTATTTCGTCCCGATCCTGATCGCCGGCATGCTGCCCTGGACGACAATGCTGGGACAGGCGCTGATCGCTGCATGGAAAGGCGATCCGGGCGGACAGTCGTTCAAGCCGCGGCGGTTTCTGCTTCTCTACGCAGCCGTGATTTTTCTGTTCTTCAGCGCATCGCAGTCCAAGCTGCCGTCGTATATTCTGCCGATTTTTCCCGCGCTCGCGCTGCTCGTCGGCGAATGGCTCGCCCGTATCCGCGGGCGCTCGTTGACGTGGCTGATCCTGCCGATCGCCATCCTCGCGCTCACCGGCGCCATCGCCTCGCCCTTCGTTGAGAATTACCCCAGCGAAAATGTGCCGGCGGCGCTATACGCGATGTTCGGCAGATGGATACTCGCGGGCACCTTGACGTTGCTCGCGGCCTCCTGCCTTGCAATGTTTTTCGCCTGGCGCGAACGCATCGAAGCCGCCGTTATTGCGCTCGCCGCCGGGGGGGTGCTGATCATTCAACTCATCATGACCGGACATGAAACGCTGTCGCCGTCCTACTCCACGTCACATCTGGCCGGCACGATCCGGCCTCTTCTCGACGCGGACACCCCCTTCTACAGCGTGCGCACCTATGAGCAGACGCTGCCTTTCTATATCAAACGAACCGTGACGCTGGTCGACTACGGCGATGAACTGGATTTCGGACTGAAACAGGAGCCGGAACTGGAAATTCCGACCATTGAAGAGTTCGAGGCACGCTGGCGCAACGATCGCAAGGCGCTGGCGATCATGGGGCCGGACATCTACCGCGAATTGACGGGACGCGGACTGCCGATGCGTCTGCTCGCCGAAGATGCGCGCCGTGTTATCGTGTCAAAACCATGAATTTCATCAGTTTCATGCTGGTACTCGCGGGCGTACTGCTGAATGCCGCGGCACAACTGTTCCTCAAAGCCGGCACCAACGGTATTGGGGCATTCGCCTTTACTGCCGACAACCTGGTTCCGGTGGGGATCAAGGTCGCTTCCAATCCTTTTATCGTAAGCGGCCTTGGCTGCTACGCTGTCAGTGTGGTGGTCTGGATCATGGCGCTGTCGCGCGTTGAGGTAAGCCTCGCCTATCCGATGCTTTCGATCGGCTATGTCGTCAACGCCGTCGCCGCCTGGTATCTGTTCGGCGAAGCGCTGACTGCGCAGCGCATGATCGGTATCGGCACCATTATCGTCGGCGTTTTTCTGGTGGCACGCTCGTGACCGCGCGCACTCCGGTCGTTTCCTACCTCCCGTTCGCGCGTCCGTCGATCGACGAGGAATCCATAGCCGGCGTGGCGGAAGTACTGCGCTCGGGCTGGATCGCCGGCGGACCGAACGTGCTCAAGTTCGAGCAGGCCCTTTCTGAATATCACGAGGGGCGGCCGACGCGGGTCGTAACTTCGGCCACCGCGGCCCTCGAACTGGCCCTGCAGGTTGCCGGCGTCGGCCCCGGAGCCGAGGTGATCACCTCGGCAATGAGTTTTTTTGCGGCGCCGAACATGATCGTAAAAGTCGGTGCAAAGCCGGTGTTCGTGGACTGCGATGTCATCACGCGCAACATCGATTTCGACCAAGTGGAAGCTTCAATCACGCCGCGCACCAGGGCAATCATGCCGACGCATTTCGCCGGACTGCCGGTGGACCTCGAACGCCTGTATGCCATCGCGCAGAAGTACGGGCTGCGGGTAATCGAAGACGCCGCACTGGCGATCGGCTCGCGCTGGCGGGGCCGGCGCATCGGCGCTTTCGGCGACCTGGTTGTGTTCAGCTTCCACCCGAACAAGAACTTGACCACCATCGAGGGCGGCGCGCTAATGATGAGCGATGAAGCCGAGGTGAAGTTGTTCGAGAAGCTGCGCTTTCACGGCATCGTGCGCCTGCCGGACGGCACCCGCGACGTGGACGTCGCCGGCGGGAAGTTCAACCTGTCGGACGTCAACGCCCGCATCGGCCTGGCACAGCTCGCCCGGCTCGAGGAATTCAATGCGGCACGGCGCATGCTGGCAGCCCGCTATTTCGCGAATCTGCGCACCGAACCGCAATGCACTATGCCGGCACACGCGCACGCCGGCGAGGAAGAAGGCCACAGCTGGAACATGTTCTGCGTGCTGTTGCCGCTCAAGCGGCTCGACATCACGCGCAAACAATTCATCGACGCCATGCACGTGCGCGGCATCGGCATAGGCATTTCCTATGAGGCCCTGCATCTGACCACGCTGTGCCGCGGCTTCGGGTACCGCGAGGGCGATTTTCCGAACGCCGAACGCATCGCACGCGAAACCGTGACGTTGCCCCTGTTTCCGGCGATGAATGCCAGCGACGTCGATCGCGTTTGCCAGGCCGTTGCCGAGACTCTTGCCGGCGCCCGGCGCTGACGCCCACCATCCGGATCATCCCATGTCCCAACCCACCCTTTCGGTCGTCATCCCGGTCTACAACGAAGAAGCCGGACTGCCCGCCTTGTTCGCCCGGCTTTATCCGGCGCTGGACGCGATGGAAATGACGTATGAGATCATTTTTGTCAACGACGGCAGCCGTGACCGCTCGGCGGCGGTGTTGCGCAAACAATTCGAGCGGCGGACGGACGTCACCAGGATCATCCTGTTCAACGCCAACTACGGCCAGCACCTGGCGATCATGGCTGCTTTCCAATATTCGCGCGGCAAGCGCATCGTGACGCTGGATGCCGACTTGCAGAACCCGCCCGAGGAAATCGGCAAGCTGCTGGCCAAGATGGATGAGGGTTACGACTACGTCGGCGGAGTGCGTGCCGAGCGCCAGGACACCTGGTTTCGCCGCAATGCCTCGCGTCTGCTGAACCGGTTGCGGGAGCGCACTACGCGCATCCACATGACCGACCAAGGGTGCATGTTGCGCGCCTACGACAGGCAGGTCGTGGATGCGATCAACAAATGCGAAGAGGTCAACACTTTTGTTCCGGCGCTGGCCTACACTTTTTCCAGCAATCCGGCCGAGGTCGAAGTCGCGCACGAAGAGCGCGCGGCCGGCACGACCCAGTATTCCCTGTACAAGCTGATGCGGCTCAACTTCGACCTGGTTACCGGGTTCTCGCTGGCGCCGTTGCAGGCGTTCTCCCTGGTCGGCTTTGTCCTGGCCGTCTCTTCGACCGGCGTGGTGGTGTTCCAGATCTTTCACCGGCTTGTGCGCGGCGAGGCCGCCGAAGGGATGTTTCAGTCGGTGACGGACGCCGCGCAGTTCTTCCTGTTCGGCGTAGTGCTGTTCGGCATCGGCTTGCTGGGCGAATACATCGGCCGCATCTACCAGGAAGTTCTGCGCCGGCCGCGCTTCATCGTCAGCGCCGTGCTCGAAGAGCGCCCGGAGACGGCGCAGGCCGACAAGCCCGCCGATCTCCAAAAGACTTCCGCGATCCGCTGACACCACGATGACCACCGCCGTGGTTTTCGCGTATCACGACGTCGGAGTGCGCTGCCTGAAAGTTCTGCTCGCACAGGGCGTAACCGTGCCCCTGGTCGTCACACACCAGGACAATCCGGCCGAGAACATCTGGTTCGACAGTGTCGCCGCGGTGGCGCGCGAACACGGTATTCCCGCGATCACGCCGGACAACCCGAACCTGCCCGCCACGGTCGAGCGAGTCACCGGCGAGAGTCCCGATTTCCTGTTCTCGTTCTACTTCCGGCACATGATAGGCTCGCGACTGCTTGCCGCCGCGAAACGTGGGGCGTTGAACATGCACGGTTCGCTGCTGCCGAAATATCGCGGAAGGGTTCCGGTCAATTGGGCAGTCATCAAGGGCGAACAGGAAACCGGGGCCACGCTGCACTACATGGTTGAAAAACCCGACGCCGGTGATATCGTCGACCGGCAGGCGGTGCCAATCCTGCCGGACGACACCGCGCCTGAAGTCTTCCGCAAGGTCACATTCGCGGCGGAAATCGTCCTGCATCGCAGTCTTCCCTTGTTGATCGCCGGCACTGCGCCGCGCATCAAACAGGAGCTGGCGCGCGGATCGTACTTCGGCGGCCGCAAACCCGAGGACGGACGCATCGACTGGAACAACACCGCCGAGGCGGTCCACAACCTGGTGCGCGGCGTCGCTCCGCCCTATCCGGGCGCTTTCACGACGATCGCCGGAAAGACCGTGCGCATTCTGAAGTCCCTGCGCCAGTCCGGACCCCGCGGCAGTTTTTCCGCGCCCACCCTATTTGTGGAAAACGGGATTTGCTTCGCGCAATGCGCCGATGGCGGCGTTTTGCGCATCGACGACATCGAACTTGCCGGGCGGCGGCTCGAGCCTCGTGAAATCGATACCGCGCTCGGCCCCACCCCCCTTTCATTACCTTCCTGAACCCTGAGCCTGACGTGAAAAAAATTCTGATCCTCGGCGTAAACGGCTTCATCGGCCATCATCTTTCCAAGCGCATCATCGACACCACCGACTGGGAAGTGTTCGGCATGGACATGCAGACCGAGCGTGTCTCCACATTGCTCGACCACAAGCGCTTCCATTTCTTCGAAGGCGACATCACCATCAACAAGGAATGGATCGAGTATCACATCCGCAAGTGCGACTCGGTGCTGCCGTTAGTGGCAATCGCAACGCCGGCCACGTACGTCAAGGAGCCGCTGCGAGTGTTCGAACTGGACTTCGAGGCCAATCTGCCGATCGTGCGCCACGCGGTGAAGTACGGCAAACGGGTGATCTTCCCTTCCACGTCCGAAGTCTACGGAATGTGCCGGGATGGCGAGTTCGATCCGGAAAGTTCCGAGTTGATCTACGGGCCGATCAACAAGCCGCGCTGGATCTACGCCTGCGCCAAACAGTTGATGGACCGCGTCATCGCCGCCTATGGCCAGCAGGAAGGGCTCGACTACACTTTGTTCCGTCCCTTCAACTGGATCGGGGCCGGGCTGGACAACATCCACACGCCGAAGGAAGGCAGCTCGCGGGTGATCACGCAATTCTTCGGCCATATCGTGCGCGGCGAGGCCATCAAACTGGTGGACGGCGGCACTCAGAAACGCGCCTTCACCTATATCGACGACGGCATCGACGCGCTGATGAAGATCATCGAAAACAGGGACGGCATCGCCAGCGCCAAAATCTACAACGTCGGTAACCCGAAAAACAACTATTCGGTTCGCGAACTGGCGAAGATGATGGTCGATCTCGCCCTCACCTATCCCGAGTACCAGGCGGCCGCGAAGCTGGTAAAAACGGTCGAAACCACCTCCGATGCCTATTACGGCAACGGTTACCAGGACGTGCAGAACCGGGTACCGAAGATCGACAACACCCGCAAGGATCTCGGCTGGCAACCGAAAGTCGACATGCAGACTGCGCTCAGGAATATCTTCGATGCCTATCGCAGCCACGTGGCCGATGCCCGCAATCTGGTCAATTGATTCATGAAACTGGCCCTCAAGATAGACGTCGATACCTATCGTGGCACCCGTCAGGGCGCGCCGCGCCTGGTGGAAATCCTGAAGGCGCGCAAAGCCGGCGCCAGTTTTCTGTTTTCAGTCGGGCCAGATCACACCGGCAGAGCCATCACGCGCGTGTTTCGCGCCGGATTTCTGCGCAAGGTGCGCCGTACCTCCGTGCTCAAGCACTACGGCTTCAAGACCCTGCTCTACGGGACCCTGCTTCCCGCGCCCGATATTGGAAGGGAATGCGCGGGCGTCATGCGCGATGTGCGCGATGCCGGGTTCGAAGTCGGAATCCACACCTGGGATCACGTGTTGTGGCAGGACAATGTAGTCCGTGCCGATGCGCGGTGGACGCGCCGGCAGATGGACCTTGCCTGCGAGCGCTTCGAGGAAATTTTCGGCGAACCAGCGCGCATACACGGTGCGGCGGGCTGGCAGATGAATCGCCATGCCTACCGGCTCACGCAACGGCTGGGTTTCAATTTCTGCTCGGACACGCGTGGCAGCGGACCTTTCGTGCCGGTCTATCAGGGCGAGATTGTCGCCTGTCCGCAATTGCCCACGACGCTGCCCACGCTGGACGAAATGATCGGCCTGGATGGCGTCACTGCCGGGAATGTCGTCGACCGGCTGCTGGAGTTGACGCGAAAGCAAACCCCGTCCGGACACGTGTTCACGTTGCACGCCGAACTGGAAGGCATGAAGTTCGCCCCGCTCTTCGAGCAGCTTCTGGACGGCTGGCGGGACCAGGGACACGAACTGGTCTCGCTCGGCAACTACCTGGAATCCCTGACATTCGACGATTTGCCGCGACACGAAATCGCCACCGGCCCGATCCCCGGTCGCAGCGGCGTACTGGCCTTGCAGGGTCGCGAATTTCTCGCCGGTACCTGATACCTCCCAGGCTCCAACCCTTCACCCTTACACTCCACATTTTGGTATTGCATTCGACCAAGGTTTCGGTAAACATAGCCTCAGGCAATGGAAACTTCGCTGGTTGGCCTCAAGGTTCCCGATTTCGAGATCGCTTCGACCGGGAGCAAGACGTTCAAGCTCTCAGCCTCCCTGGGAAGCCCGCTGGTCCTCTACTTTTATCCGAAGGACAACACCCCGGGCTGCACCACCGAAGGCCAGCAGTTCCGCGACCTGCATGCGGAATTCGCAAAACTCGGTTGCGCCGTCCATGGCGTTTCGCGCGATAGCATGAAATCGCACGAAGGCTTCAAGTCGAAGATGGGTTTCCCGTTCGACCTGCTTTCCGACCCGGACGAGAAAGTCTGCAATCTGTTCGGTGTCATGAAGATGAAAAACATGTATGGCAAACAGGTGCACGGCATCGAGCGCAGCACGTTCGTCATCGATGCCCGCGGCAGCGTTCGCAAGGAATGGCGCGGCGTCAGAGTGCCCGGCCATGCCCAGGAGGTTCTGGAATTCGTAAGATCCATTTAACCGACACACTCAGGAGCGCGGATGATCCCCCGACGGAGTAAATCCTCTATTCACTCTCGCATTCGCTTCATTTCCCGTCCTTCCGGGGCAGCTTTATGATTCACCGCAAAGCGTCCGCCCCCACCCTGGTCACCACGCTTCACCCTCGCAACAAGCTGTTCGTTCTCGATACCAACGTTTTGATGCACGATCCGACGAGCTTGTTCCGGTTCGAGGAGCACGACGTGTATCTGCCGATGGTCACCCTCGAGGAACTGGATTCCAACAAGAGAGGCATGTCCGAAGTCGCTCGCAATGCGCGTCAGGCCAGCCGCTTTCTCGACGAAATCGTTTCCAAGGCTGTCGAGGACATCGCCGCGGGAATCCCGCTGGAGAATGCCGGTGCCAAGGAGGCAACCGGGCGGCTGTTCCTGCAGACCGAATCGATTACGGGCGAGTTGCCGGCACGACTGGCGGCCGGCAAGGCGGACAACCAGATCATCGGTGTGGTGAAACACCTGCAAGAAACCCACGACAAACGACAGGTGATCCTGGTCAGCAAGGACATCAACATGCGCATCAAGGCGCGTGCCCTGGGCTTTGCGGCGGAGGATTATTTCAACGACAAGGTCCTCGAAGACACCGACCTGCTGTACACCGGCGTGCGCGGACTGCCGGCGGATTTCTGGGACCAGCACGGCAAGGAAATGGAGTCCTGGCAGCAGGACGGCCGCACTTATTATCGCGTGCGTGGACCACTGTGCGACAGTCTGATGGTCAACGAGTTCGTGTTCCTCGAGACCGAGAAGCCATTCTACGCGCAGGTCAAGGAGCAAAGCGGCAAGACGGCGATTCTGCAGACCATCCGTGAATACACCCATCAGAAAAACAACATCTGGGGCATCGTCGCCCGCAACCGGGAACAGAACTTTGCGCTGAACCTGCTGATGAATCCGGATGTGGACTTCGTCACGCTGCTCGGCCAGGCCGGCACCGGCAAGACACTGCTGACGCTGGCGGCCGGCCTGATGCAGACCCTCGAGGACAAGGTCTATTCCGAAATCATCATGACCCGGGTCACCGTGCCGGTGGGCGAGGACATCGGCTTCCTGCCCGGTACCGAGGAAGAAAAGATGACCCCGTGGATGGGCGCGCTCGACGACAATCTGGATGTACTCAACAAGACCGACGACGAGGCCGGCGAATGGGGTCGCGCGGCAACGCGCGACCTGATCCGTTCGCGCATAAAAGTGAAGTCGCTGAACTTCATGCGCGGCCGCACCTTCATCAACAAGTTCCTGATCATCGACGAGGCGCAGAACCTCACTCCGAAGCAGATGAAAACCCTGATCACCCGCGCCGGTCCGGGCACCAAGGTGGTTTGCCTCGGCAACATCTCGCAGATCGACACGCCCTACCTGACCGAGGGCAGTTCCGGTCTGACTTACGTGGTGGATCGCTTCAAGGGCTGGGCGCACAGCGGCCATGTCACGCTGATGCGCGGCGAACGCTCGCGGCTGGCGGATCACGCCGCCGAGGTTCTATGACAGAGGTTCTCTGACAGGGGCTCTTTGGCAGATTGGCACCCTGGTTGGCGGGGCGTTGCGCCCCAGTCGGGTTCGGGCTAGACTGCCGCACACTATATATGGTGCATATGCACTGAAACCTTACAACATCTAGTTAAAAGCGAGTGCTTAGACCGATCCCCCCACAGTTGGCGTGGCAGGCGATAACGGCCTTGGCCGGGATTTTCACCCTTGTTTCCGCACTCGCCGCCCCGGTTGACCTGTGGCGTATCATCGTTAAATCCCATCAGGGTGAACCGTTTCTGGCGACCGCCGTACTCGCTTCGCTGCCGGACGAACACATTTCCACGGAATGCCTGTCGATGGGCCCCGAGAGCGATGCTCCGGGTTCGGAAATGCCTTTCCTCAGCACGGCCAACCTGAAGCTGAACGCCGCACGCAGCGCAGTCGAAATCAGCACCAGGGAACCGATCACCGCACCCGCGCTGGCATTGGTTCTGCGGGTGCAGTGTGCGGGCGCCCCGCTCTACGCCCGACACTTCGTTGCGCTGATCCCGCCAGCCGCCGCGAAGACCGCGGAGCCGGGCGCCGGCGCAACGCCGACGAAACGTCGCGGCTTTCATCTCAGTATCCTGCGAGGCGACACCGTCGAAGGCATCGCTGCAGTCATCTTTCCCGGCCAGCGCGCCCTGCAGCAGGATTTGGTGCGTCAGGTCATCGCGGGCAATCCGAACGTGTTTCCGAACGGTGTCAACCGGGAAGTCGCCGCCGGCACGGTGCTTTGGTTTCCGGACCTGCGCGAGATCCGAAAATCGGCCCAGACAAAACCTCCCGCGTCCGCAAAGGCCGCTGCCGGCACACGCCGTCCGAGCGGCAGCGTCGCGACACCTCCCGCCGAGGCTGCACCGGCGGAAGTCGTCGAGGAAGTGCCGGTCAAGCCGCGCCAACCGGACACGTTGCGTCGCGCACTCGCGCTCGGTGACAAACCCGGACCGCAGGAGTGCAAACAGCTGATGCAGCTCTGCGGCGCCGAAGCAGCGGCCGTTGCACCTGGTTCGCCAGCGCTGGGCGAGAAGGCGCGCGCGCTGGAATCCGGCGTCAAGGAATTGCGCCTGCAGCAGGAAAACATCGACAGCCAGTTGCAACGCATCGAGCAGTCGCTGATGGCACTGCAAAAGACGGCGGCCACCGCGCCCGCGCCCGTTGAGGCGAAGCCGGTGCCGCCGCCTCCGCCACCGCGTCAGGAAATTCGTGTGCAGACCGAGCCGATTTCCTGGTACATCTGGCTCGGGTTTGCGGGATTCATCGTTGCGGCGGCACTCAGCGGCTTCGCATTCGGCCGACGCGGTTCGTTTACGCGCGGCCTCGCCGATACCGACGAGCAACTCGACCGCATGCTGGCGACCGCGGCAACTGTGATGCGCGAACTGGAATCCGCCCCGAAGCCGGCGCCGGCTCCACGGATTAGCCTGCCGATGCCCCCGCCTACGCCGCGGCTGCCGCCCGCCAGCCCGGAGCCCGGAGAATCCGGTGACGAACCGCCGCCTACTACCGAACCCGGGCGCGCGCCCGAACCCGCCCCCGACAACCAGGCGACGCAACCGACAACCGACGTGGATCTCAAGCTCGAAAGCGAGCCGCCGGCTCAGCCTCAGATCGCCGGTCTGTCGAACGATGTGCTCTTCGAGATGGATCAGGCGCTCGACAACACGCGCTCGATGTTCACGGACGTGGATCGTTTCATCGCACTTGGGCGCACCCAGAATGCATTGAGTCTGTTGCAATTCCAGGTTCACAAGGATCCCAAGGACAGGGATTCCTGGATCAAGCTGATGGCAATCTACCGGCAGGAAAAGATGGATGTCGAACTGGCGAAGGCCGCGCGCGAGTTCAGGAACCATTTCCCGCGCGAGAATCCGCCCGCGGTCTGAACCGCGAGAGTCCTAAGGTCTAAGGCTTTCACCGCAGAGGACGCGGAGGACGCAGAGGAAAGTCGAAACCGAAAAGATCCCCAGGAAGACACGAAGAAAAGCTGTGGCGGCTTTTCTTGCCGGTAGCAAGCGAGAATTGATCAGCCCTGACTTGAAAGCAAATCACCCGTCGGACTGACAATGCCTACCAGAGCGCATGCCACTTCCGAGTCTGTCTGTTCTTGATTTTCCTCGGCGTCCTCCGCGTCCTCTGCGGTGAAGACTGAAGGCTTGTAAGCCGCGGATCAGAAGCGGCCGGGATCGGCGAAGTTGGCGAACCTAGTGTACTCGCCGAGAAAAGTTAGGGTGACAGTTCCGGTTGGCCCGTTTCGCTGCTTGCCGACAATGACTTCCGCCTGCCCTTTCACAGTTGAGGCCTCCTTGGTGTAGACCTCATCACGATAAATAAACAGAATTACATCGGCATCCTGCTCGATAGCACCTGATTCCCGGAGGTCGGACATCATTGGTCGCTTGTCCGGACGTTGCTCCAAGCTGCGATTGAGCTGCGATAGCGCGACCACGGGGCAATTCAGTTCCTTGGCCAATCCTTTCAAGGATCGCGAGATTTCTGAAATCTCAGTGGCCCGATTTTCACCTTGGGTGCTGGAAGACATCAACTGCAGGTAATCAACGACGATCAATCCCAATTTGCCGTACTCACGATGTAATCTGCGGGCCCGTGCACGCAGTTCCAGCGGATTCAGCGCCGCTGTGTCGTCGATATGAAGCGGCGCATCGTTCAATTTTCCAACCGCCTCGGTAAGTTTTCTCCAATCTCCATCGTCCAGCTTGCCGATACGCAATTTATGCTGGTCCAGCCTTCCAATGCTTCCGAGCATCCTCATGCAAAGTTGGGATGCGCCCATTTCCATGCTGAACACACCCACGGGAAGTCGCTCGTCTACAGCAACATGTTCCGCGATATTCATCGCCAGGGACGTTTTCCCCATTGACGGGCGCCCCGCCACGACAATTAAGTCCCCAGGTTGCAGCCCGGCGGTTTTTTCGTCCAGATCCGTGAATCCAGTCGGGACACCCGTTACATTGGATTTACTGGGTGAGTTGTAGAGTTCGTCAATCTTTTCGACAACTTGCGTTAGGATCGGAGAAATCTGTTGGAAACCCTGCTTGCCGCGCGCCCCCTCTTCCGAAATCGCAAACACCTTCGATTCCGCCTCGTCGAGCAATTGCCCCGCTTCCCTGCCCATCGGGTTGTAAGCCGTCTCGGCGATTTCGGTGCCGACCTCGGCCAGCTTGCGCATCACTGCGCGGTCGCGCACGATCTCTGCATAGCGCCGGATGTTGGCGGCGGTGGGCGTGTTCTGCGACAGCGCGCCGAGGTAGGCGAGCCCGCCGATGCCATCCAGCTCCTTGGTACTCTCCAGGCTTTCGGAGACGGTGATGACGTCGGCCGGCCTTGAATTGCTGATCAGCTTCGAGACATGCCGGTAAATAAGCCGATGATCGGCGCGGTAGAAATCCGATTCGCCGATCATGTCGGCGATCTTGTCCCAGGCCGCATTATCGAGCAGCAACCCGCCGAGCACCGACTGCTCCGCCTCCACCGAATGCGGCGGCAGTTTGATGAACTCGACCTGGGTGTCGGCGACGCCGACACGTTGCGTTGCGAACGGCGCCATGAGATATGGAGGTGTTGTAAAAGCGAAAAGGTGGCGCGAACGGATCTGACGCTAGCTATTATTCGGAAGCCGATGAGGCACGCAAGAAGAAAAATTAAAAGGGCTGTTTTCACAGCCCTTTTTTTTCTTAACGACCGCCTGCGAATCAGTTCGAAGTGTCGCCCAGAACCGAGACCGTAATGGTCGTCGTGACGTCGGCGTTGAGATCAAGCGTGATGGGATAGTCTCCGACCTGCTTGAGCGGCCCTTGGGGCAGCCGCACCATGGCCTTGGTCACTTCATGACCTTGGGCTTTCAGCGACTCGGCGATGTCATAGTTGGTCACCGAACCGAACAGCCGGCCATCCACGCCGGCCTTCTGCGTGATCTGGATCATCAGGCCTTCGAGCTTGCCCGCGCGCTCCTGGGCAAGCGCGAGCGCCTTGTTATGCACGGCCTCGAGCTCGGCACGGCGCACCTTGAATTCCTCGATCGCCTTTTCGGTCGCACGCTTGGCCTTGCCCTGCGGGATCAGGAAATTGCGGGCGAAGCCGTCCTTGACCTTGACGACATCGCCGAGCTGGCCGAGGTTGTGCACTTTTTCCATCAGGATGATTTGCATGTCCGCGCTCCTCAGTGCAGATCGGTATACGGCAGCAACGCCAGGTAGCGCGCGCGCTTGATGGCCACCGACAGTTGTCGCTGGAAGTGCGTCTTCGTGCCGGTGATGCGGGCCGGAATGATGCGGCCGTTTTCGTTGATGAAATCCTTCAGGATTTCAACGTCCTTGTAGTCCACTTCCTTGATGCCTTCCGCGGTAAAGCGGCAGAACTTGCGGCGACGGAACAACGGGCGATTGCTGCGTTCCTTGCCTTTGTCCTTGCCTTTGCCTTTACTGCCTCCGAAACGTGCCATTGATCTATCCTCGATTCAATTCAAAACTGTTCACATGCAACACGGGTAGTCTCGACTGCCTGCTGCGCAGCGCCAGGAAGCCTTCGAAGCTGTATTCGCCTTCCAGCGGCATCCGGCTCAGTTTTTCGGCCACTTCGCCCAGCGCCACCCCGTCGATCTCGAGGCTGACGCTTCTGGGCCTGCCTGCTTCGACCTGCTCGGAAACGTGGCCTATCCTGAAATTCAGCGCGGGCATCCCGGCAGGCGTATGTCGAAGCTGTTCGCGCCCGATCAGTGTTCCGCTCAAAACCGTCGTGTTGCGGTTCACCCGGACCTAAGCGGTCTCTGCCGGGGCCGGCTTTTCGCCGCCTTCGGACCTGGGGCTATCAGTCCTGGCGCCTTCGCCGACCACGGTACGCGACTTCTCTTCCTTCATCATCGGGGAAGGCTCGGTCACCGCGCGCGTCATGTTCACGATCAGATGGCGCAGCACCGCATCATTGAACTTGTACGCATGTTCGAGCTCATCCAGAGCGGACTGGTCGCACTCGATGTTCATGAGCACGTAGTGCGCCTTGTGCACCTTCTGGATCGGGAAAGTCAGCTGACGGCGGCCCCAGTCCTCGAGCCGATGGATGTGTCCACCGCGCGAGGTCACCATCTGGCGGTAGCGTTCGATCATCCCGGGGACCTGTTCGCTCTGGTCGGGATGGACGATGAAAACGATCTCGTAATGCCGCATTGATTTGTCTCCTTGTGGGTAGGCCCCGTTCGGGGCGGAAAGCCTTCCGGGATGCGGACCCGGTAAGGCAAGGAAGGCCGGCATTATACCGAATTGCCCTTGAAGATCAATCAGGCCGCTCGGCGATGCGGTACCGGCGCTCGCTATACAGCTCGAAGGCTTCCTGGAAAATGGCGATCGCATCCTTCGTCCGCTCGGGATCGACTGCAACCGGCGTCTGGCTATGGGTGACCGCATCATAGACATACTGTGCCGAAGTCTTGCGGAAACCGATTTCGATCAGATTGCGTCCATCGAACAGCGCGATGTCCCGGTTGTGGTTCAACGGAATCAATCGGCCCGGATGACTGTCCCTGAGCACGTCGATGCCGAAGAAAGTCGAATCGTAGTTGAAATCCAGAATTCCCAGCACGGTCGGCGCCACGTCGATCTGGCTCGTGAGCATATCCACCGGCCCGGGTTTGATGTGTTTCGGCGAGTACAGCAGCAGCGGAATCTCGTAGGTTCTTATGGGAATATCTTCACGGCCATACACTCTGGCACCGTGATCGGCAACGATGACGAAGAGCGTATCGTCGAACCACGGCTTCGCTTTTGCCATTTCGAAGAATCGGCCGATGGCGTAGTCCGCGTAGCGTACGCCCGCGTCCCTGCCCCCTCCCTTTACCGGCACACCCTCCACGCCCGGAGGAAAGGTGTATGGCTTGTGGTTCGACGTGGTCATGATGATGGAGTAGATTTTTTCGCCGCGGCCGTGCTGGTCGTCGAACACGCGCACGGCATTGCGGAACAGGTCTTCGTCCGACACGCCCCAGATATTGGCGAAGTGCGGTTCATCCATGTCGGTCCGATCGACCACGCGATACCCGTTCGAGCCGAAAAAATAATTCATGTTGTCGAAGGTGCCGAACCCGCCGTAGATGAACGTCGGGACGTAGCCGTTCTTCGCCATCACCGTCGACCAGTTGAACATGCCTTCGTTATGCGGCCGCTTGACGATGGATTCCCCCGGCACCGGCGGAAAGGATGCCGAGACCGCTTCCATGCCGCGTACGGTTCGCGTACCGGTGGCGTAGGCGCGCGTGAACAACATGCTTTCCTTCGCCAGGTTGTCGAGCACGGGCGTAAGCCCGCGCTTGTCGCCGTAGGCACCGACGAATTCCGCGCCCAGCGATTCTTCGAGCAGCACGACCACGTTCAGATGCTGCGGCGGTCCGTTGCCCACGACATGGCGTTCGATGTGGTCGGTTTCGGAAAAAAACGTCGAATGCCGCGTCGTCATCATCTTGCGCAGGCGTTGGTCCGCTTCATCGTCCGGCATCGACAGGTAATAGGTACGATAATCGAGCTCGCTGTTCAGCGCCGCGTTGAAGAAGGAATAGACACCGTTCATCGCCAGTTCGTTGACCACGCGATTGTCGGAGTAACGCCCGGCGGTTACGTTCAGTGTCGCCTGCCCCAGACCGATCGCTGCCGCCAAAACCGCCAGCGTGGCGAGGCGGATACGCCGCGAACCGGCAGGCGTACGCTCGCCGAGCAAAGGTTTGCGCATGAACCATATCGCAGCCGCGGTCAGCGCGAGGGTGGCGAGCATGACCCTCGCCACCGGGTACGATTGCCAGATGTTGACGAACACTTCATGCGGGTAGATGAGGTATTCCACCGCAACGAAGTTGAAACGCGAATTGAACTCGTCGAAAAAGAAATATTCGACTGCACCGAGGTAGATCAGGCCGAAAACCACCAGCGAGAATGTGCCAACGAGCAGCCATCGATGCCATCTGCTGTTGTAGATGCGCCCGGGCATCGCCACGAGATAAAGCGCAAACAGCGCAAACAGATCCAGTGCCGTGACGATGTCGAACAACAATCCGACCGCCATCATGGCGGGCACGTTGCTCAGGCTCGCCTGGCCTTGGGAGATCGCAACACCCGCCAGAACGACACGCGTCAGCGTGGAAACGCACAGATACAGGGCACCCAGTAGCCACCACAGGCGCAGGCGTTCATCGGACAGCGCACTTCCAAGAGCGGCACGAACTCGGCCGGGGACTGACTGGGACATTTTTTCCGGGATCATGATCGAATCGATAGACGGCCCGCGCGGTCAGCGGCCCGGGCGGGCGCTAGTTTACCGGGGAATCCGCCTCAGTACCGGATAACGGCCATCAAATCCATTTCGGCTCCGACTCCGTACAACACTAGCTACGGAGGATTGTTCATGAACAGACTGGCCGGCCCGCTCCTTTACATCGTTCTGGCACTGAGTTCCACGGTTTGCGCCGCCGAGAGCATCCCTTGGCAACCCTGGTCCGAAGCCGTTTTCGAGCAGGCCAGAAAAGAGCATCGTTTCGTATTGCTCGATCTGGAAGCGGTCTGGTGCCACTGGTGCCACGTGATGGAAGAGCAAACCTATCACGACGATGCCGTGATAAAACTGATCCGGGACCGCTACATCGCAGTCAGGGTCGACCAGGATGCGCGTCCGGATCTGTCGCGCCGCTACGAGGATTATGGCTGGCCGGCAACCATCGTGTTCGCTGCCGACGGCAAGGAGATCGTCAAACGTTCCGGCTATGTTCCGCCGCCGCGTTTTGCTTCACTGCTCGAGGCCATCGTCAAGGATCCGACACCGGTCAAATACCGCGACAGCGAGCAACCGAAACAATATTCGACCAGTCCGTTGCTGCTGGAAGAGGTGCGCCGCACGCTCAAGAAGAGCTTCGTCGACAGTCACGATTTCAAGCTCGGAGGCCTCCTCCAGCAACAGAAATTCATGGACCGGGACAGCGTCGAGTACGCGCTGATGCTCGCCAGGAACGGCGACCAGCAGGCGCGCAAGATGGCGGCGCAGACCCTGGCGGGATCGCTCAATCTCATAGACCCGGCATGGGGCGGCGTTTATCAGTACTCGACCGACAGCGACTGGAAACACCCGCACTACGAAAAAATCATGTTCGTGCAGGCCGAGCACATGCGCCTGTATTCACTGGCGGCGCTGGCCCTCGGCGATCGGCGTTACCTCGACGCAGCGAAGAAGATCTACGAGTACACGACCGGCTTTCTGCTTTCGCAGGACGGCGCCTTCTACGTGAGCCAGGATGCGGATCTCGTAAAGGGCCGTCACAGCGAAGATTATTTCGCGCTGTCCGATGCCGACCGCCGCAGCCGCGGCATGCCGGCGATCGATACCCATCTGTACGCCCGCGAGAACGGTTGGATGATCCAGGGATTGGCCGCGTACTACGCGGCCGGCGGCGATACAGACGTGCGGCGGCGCGCAGTCACGGCCGCACACTGGGCGCTCGACAAGCGGGCGCTTCCGGCCGGTGGTTTTCGCCACGATGAATCCGCTGCCGCCGGCCCCTATCTCGAGGATACACTGGCGATGGGTCGCGGCTTTCTCGCGCTCTACCAGATCACGGGCGAGCGTGAATGGCTGCGACATGCCGAGAATGCGGAGCATTTCATTCACGCCAATTTCGCCGGCGCCACCGCAGGCTATGTAACCGCGGCGGCGGGAAGCGGCGCGCTTGCGCCTCTGCCGCAATCCGACGAGAACATCATGATGGCGCGCTTCGCCAACCTGCTGGCGCGTTACGCCGGCAACGACGAATACCGGGCTCACGCGGAATACGCGATGCGTTTTCTGGTCACCCGTGAAGTCGCACTCAGGCGCCGCAGCGAGGCCGGCATCCTGATCGCGGACGCCGAACTCGCCGGCAGTCCGGCTCACCTCACCATCGTCGGCGCGAAATCCGATGCCGCGGCGCAAGCGCTGTTCGCAAGCGCGCAGGGTCATCCCGACGGATACAAGCGCATCGAATGGTGGGATCGTGCCGAAGGCCCGATGCCGAATCCGGATGTGCAATATCCGGAATTGCCGAGGGCGGCCGCTTACGTATGCGCGCAAAATCGTTGCTCGCTGCCGGTCTTTACCGGTGACGAACTGCTGGCGCTGGCACGACGTTTGAGCAAGTAGCTGGACCACCAATGAAAAAAGCCCGCCGAAGCGGGCTTTTTTGCCACAATCCGAAACCCTGCCCTAGTGCTGCGGTTGTGGAACCGTACTGCGTTGCTCCGTTTTCGGCAGCACGAGGATGATGATGGCACCGAGCAATGCCACGCCCGCAAGGGTATAGAACGCCGCCTCGCTGGCTCCGCCGGTTGCCGTGCGTATGCGTCCGATGAGATCCGGACCGAAGTGGCCACCCAGGTTGCCGACGGAGTTGATCCATGCGATGCCCGCAGCGGCCGCCGTCCCCGACAGGAAACTGGTCGGCAGCGACCAGAAAGTCACCACCCATGACAAGATGCCGACGGTCACCAGACTCAGCGCAATGATGGCCGGTATGGCGTTCTTGCCGACGATTGCCAGTCCGATCAGCCCCACTATGCCGACCAGCAGCCCGCCGGCGGCGTGCCAGCGGCGCTCGCCCGTGCGGTCCGAATGCGCCCCCCACACGACCATCGCCACCGCAGCCAGACCCCACGGAATCATGCTGATCAGTCCGACCAACAGGAAATCCGTCTTGGCGATGCCTAGTTCCTGGATGATGGTGGGCATCCAGAAGTTCACCGCGTAGAAACACACCACGCCGCAAAAATAGACCGCCGCCAGTGCCCAGACGCGGTAATCCCTGAATGCATCCAGGAAGTGGGCACGCTTGCCGAGTTCCTGCTTGCCGGCATCTTCGTCCTGGATGCGCTGGACCACCATGTCCCGCTCCTGGGGTGTGAGCCACTTCGCAGTCTTCGGGCCGTTTGGCAGCAGAACGAATACCAGGACACCGATCACGACTGAGGGCAGTCCTTCAAGCACGAACAGCCACTGCCAGCCCCTCCAGCCGTTGATGCCGTCCATGTACTGCATGATGGCGCCCGATATCGGCGAGCCGACCACGTTGGAGATGGCGATCGCGGTCATGAACAACGCAACCATCTTGGCGCGGCGCGGACCGGGGAACCAGTAGGTCAGGTAGAGGATGATGCCGGGGAAGAAGCCGGCCTCGGCGACACCGAGCAGGAAACGCAGGAAATAGAAAGTGAACTCGGGATCGGTGCAGTTGAACAGCGTCGCAACCGAACCCCAGTGCATATTCGGGGTAAACACGAACGCGGATGAAATGATGCCCCATGTGATCATGATGCGTGCGATCCACACGCGCGCGCCGATGCGTTCGAGCAACACGTTGCTCGGCACCTCGAAGATGAAGTAACCGATGAAGAATACCCCGGCGCCGAAACCGTAGACCGTATCGGAAAAGCTGAGGTCGGGTGCCATCTGCAGCTTGGCGAAGCCGACATTGACGCGATCCAGGAAAGCGACGATGTAGCAAAGGAACAGAAACGGAATCAGACGCCAGGCGACCTTGCCATAGGTCGATTTTTCGAACTCCGCGGAAAAAGTTGTGGCCACTGTATCCCTCCTCGTGTTTTGTTATGTACGGCGCGGCTTGGATCGAGTTGCTCCCGATCGCGCCGCGTCCGATTGTCGTTGATTTCGGGGCAGTAGTGTAGCAGCCCCGACCCGCTTCGGGGTCTCCCGAAAACGGATTGCACCCCCATCGCATTGCCGCACTGCAACGCGAACGCCGCTCTAACGAGGCGGGAGGCGTGTCAGCAAGATCGCCTGCTAGGCGCCCGTGCAGCGGAATCCGTGCCCTCTCCCGAAAATAAGACCGGCACGGCACCGAGCGTGACGCATTTTGTAGTCGCTATTGCGCCCGCGCCGTACCGCGCACCTCGAAGCGAACACGGTCCAGTTCTTCGCCGCCTGCATCCACCAGGACGAGGTCGTGACGCCCGGGTTGCGGGGCCCAGAGCACCGGCTGGTTCGGCGTGCCGACCGTTTCCCCGTCGAGCTGCCAGCGCTGGCCGGGCAACGGCGGAGCAGCCACGAAGTGCACTCGCTGCACGCGGTCCGGAATGTCCGGATCAAGCGCGATAATGCTGCCGTTGCCCGGATAGGCGATTCCTGCGTGAATCGTTCCCGCTACCTTTGCGGCAACTACGCCGATCTCGGTCCCTGCGACAAAGAATTCTTCGCGCGCCGCCTCGATTTCTTGTTCGTATTCGATCCACCGCGACGTCACCGACTGCGGTCTGGGTGGCTGAGTCGAAGTCGAACGACGATGCAGGAAATCGATCAGTTCGATCCATATCGGCGCGGCGCCGG
Source organism: Betaproteobacteria bacterium (assembly GCA_016194905.1). NCBI lineage: Bacteria > Pseudomonadati > Pseudomonadota > Betaproteobacteria > Betaproteobacteria bacterium. Next base: position 420,822 of record JACQAP010000021.1, on the reverse strand, counting down.
TGACGCCCGACACATCGCGCATGGGACTGCCGTCGAAATTGCCGACCCAGATGCCGACGGTATAACGATCGCTGAAACCAACGCACCAGTTATCGCGCATGTCCTTGCTGGTCCCGGTCTTCACCGCGGCCCAGTGGCGCGAAGCCAGAGAATTCTCCAACCCGAAAGTCACGCTCCTGGCCAGCGGATCGGAGAGCATGCTGGCGACGATCCACGAAGCGGCCGGATCGAGCACCTGTGTCGGCGCTGTCCTCATCGCCCTCTCCAGCCTCAACGGCGACCAATGTCCGCCGTTGGCGATGGCGCGATAGGCATTGGTCAATTGCCACAAGCTGACTTCGGCCGAACCCAGGGCCAGCGAGAAGCCGTAAAAGTCGCCGTCGTGGATGACCTCGTCGAATCCCAGCGTCTGCAGGCGTTCGACAAAGGCATCCGCGCCCACCAGCATCAAAGTGCGCACGGCCGGAACGTTCAGAGACGACGACAAGGCTGTGCGCGCACTGACCAGCCCCTTGAAATCGCGATCGTAGTTCTGGGGTACGTAGAATCCGCTGGGGGTAATCAGGTTCACCGGGGAATCATCGATCAGCGAAGCCGCGGTGATCAGCTTCTGCTCGATTGCCATCTGATAGAGGAAAGGTTTCAGCGCCGACCCGGCCTGGCGGGGCGCACGTACGCCGTCTACGTAGATTGCGCTCGCGGCTGTCCCGGCGTTGCCGATGTAGGCCAGTACTTCGCCGCTGCGATTGTTTACTACGAGTGCGGCCGCGTCGGCAACATGGCTATCGGCAAGTGCAGCTAGTTGTTGCTGCAGCAGCTCCGTCGCGTAGGCCTGCAATTCGGCATCGAGCGTCGTCTGCACGCGTGGATGATTCGCCGAGAGCAGCTCCCGCGCCACATGCGGTGCCAGTGCGACACGCGGCGCAATGCTCGGTGCGGCCGGCAGGGCCGACAGTGCCAGCATCTGCAGTTGCGCGCAATGCACTTCGATCTTCATATTTCCGGCAAGCAGGCAGGCCCTTTTCGCCACCCCTTCCGGTTTCGCATTCGGTCCGCGCAGCAACACGGCGAGCAGCAGCGACTCCGGCTCGTCGAGACCGCTCGGGTCCTTGCCGAACAGCGCACGCGAGGCCGCACCCACGCCCTGCAGCTCGCCGCGGAAAGTCGAGAGGTTTAAATAGGCCTCGAGGATCTGGCGTTTGCTCCAGGATTTCTCCAACTCCCGCGAAGCGGCGATCTGGTCCCACTTCTGCGACACGGTGCGCTTTTGCCGGGTCGGCCGTAGCGCGGCGTCCAGATGCGAGGCGACCTGCATCGATATGGTCGATGCTCCGCGCGGCTGCGAGAACAGCAGCGTGTCCAGTGCGGCGTCCGACATTGCGAGCCAGTCTACGCCGTGATGCTGGTAAAAGCGCTTGTCTTCGGCGCGGACGATGGTCGCCAGTGCCGCCGGCGATATCTCATCCAGCCGCGTCCATGCCAGCCGCCTGCCGTGCTCGATCACGCGCAATTCGTGGATCGGCGCCCCATGGCGGTCGAGCAGGACGCCTTCGGTCGACGTCCAGCGGCTCTTCACTTCGTCGAAGGGCGGGGTATCTGCCATGGCTGCGTGCGCGAGCAGCGCCAGGACTGCAAAGACAACACCTTTCACCACGGAGGACACGGAGAGGACGGAGAAAGACAAGGTCGAAGATCTCATCCCGAAAAAATCACAACCAGGATTCTCAGTTATTTCTCCGTGTCTTAAAAGGGTACTCCACGCTTCGCGAGGGTATCCGTGATCTCCGTGGTTCAGCATTTTTCTCGCAATCGTCACGGGTTTACGGTAACCGCGGCATTCGGCAGTTCGCCGAACATCTCCGGCGCATACATCGCCTCGACGCGAGTCGGGGGCAACTCGAAGCGACCCGGATTGTTCAGGCGAACGGTGTACTCGACCACCCAGGTTCCCTTGGGAACGAAGCGGTAGTAAGCATGAAAGGCATCGAAGCTGCGTTCCTCGAACGCCGGCCAGACGAAGCCGCGCTTGACTTCGCCGGTGGACAATATCTGCGAATCCCTGGCGAGCCCACTGCCGAGAATCGCCGCCCCGCCCGGGACGGGATCATCGACCACCACCCAGGACATGTCCGATTGCGCCTCGATTTCCAGGCGCACGCGCATCGTGTCTCCACGTCGCAGCTCGCCTGGCGCCTTGGTTTCCACCGGCGTGACGGTCCGGACAATCCGGTAGCCGCTGGAAAGCGGCTGCTTCAGGGGAATCGCGGCGCGGCTCTGCACCGTGACCCAGGGCTTGCCGCTGCCGTTCTGGCTGACGGACAGCGTCGCCTGCGCGGCCGGCCAGTTGAAATCGAAGTTGCCGCCTTTGGCCTGCTTGTCCCATTCGAGAATGTTCTGCTGCGTTTCCAGCCGCGCCTGCACCTGACCGGCAACCGGCTCGGATTCGAACCTGGCCGAGTATTTTTCCATCGCCAGTACGCCCCACGCGTTGGCCACGGTGGTGTTCCAGCGTCCATGCTGCTGGCGCCCGAGCGTCCCGCGCACCAACCGCGGAATGTCCTCGCGCCATTTGTCGTCGTCCACCACGGCAAGCAGCATGCGATTGGCGTTGACGTCCCCCGAGATCATGAGCCACCAGAGATAGTCCAGTCTCTCGGTGGAAAATCCCATGGTGGTGCCCTGGAAGTTGAGCCTGGAGCGCAGGATCTGTTCTGTTTCCGAAAGATGCTTCTCGCGATCCTTGAGTCCTTCGCTGCGCTTCATCAGATTTTTCCAGTCCAGCACTGCGGAGGTCGGCCACAGATTCGGCGCCGCTTCGATGGAGTCGAGCTGATTGGGCTCGATGGGCTGATAACGAGACAATGCTTCGAGCGCAGCCACTTTGCGGATCGTCAGGTCCGCGGTCTGCAGCGGAGAATCGCGCCCGGCGCGGCCGGCTACAAACAGACGCAGGGCGCCGCGCATGCGCGACAGCGAACCTGCGGGAATCTCCCAGCCGGCTTCGCTGGCAATCGACAACAGATAAGCCGTCAGCGTGTCGCTGCCGAATCTTTCGGATGCGAAGTATTTCGCGAACCCGTCGCGATCGAGGAAGGAAGGCAGTTCGTCCATCGTGCGCCCCCACAACGCCTTATCGCGCAGGGCGATGGCGCGCGATGCACGCTGTTCCAGGCAGGTGTAGGTATACAAGCTCATGTACTCGCGCACGCCGGGAAGATCGTCGGCGAGTTTCGGCGAGAGCGCAACGCGAATGCCGCCGCGGCCCGGCACGGCATCGTCCGGAATTTTGACCGCAAGATCGAGCGGTTGCTCGATCTGCGCCAGCGTGGCCTGGAAGGTGCGCACCGGCACCGCGGGTATGACTTTCTGCTGGACTTTCAGCCGGTCGGCTGGCGGCTTGCCGGACGCCCCCACCTCCGTCGCGGCGACTTCCCAGCGCAGTTGGGCGACATTGACCGGCGCAGTGACATCCCAGCCGATTTCGCGAGCCTCGCCAGGCGCGAGCGCGACGCGCGACGCCGGCAAGGCCTGGCCTGCGACATTGCCGTTGACCTCGACGTCGGTCTGGCGCTGCGACGCGTTGCGTACCGTGAAGCGTGCATCGAATCGATCGCCCTCCCGCACCAGCGGCGGCAGGCCGGACACCAACATCAGATCCTGGGTTGCGCGAATCGAGGTCTGGCCGGTGCCGAACAGGCCATTGCCGGAGTCGGCGACGGCAATGATCCGGAACGATGTCAGCGAATCGTTCAGCGGGATGTCGACGCTCGCTCGTCCCTTTTCGTCGAGGGGCACCTTCGCTTTCCACAGCAGCAGCGTATCGAACAACTCGCGCGCGGTCTGGCGCCCGCCACCGCCGCCCTGCGCCAGCGCCTTGCGGCCGTAGTGGCGCTTGCCGACGACCTGCATCGACGCTGTCGAGGTATTCACCTCGATGCCGCGCGGCTGCATCATCGCTTCCAGCAGTTTCCAGGAATCGTTCGGCAGCAACTCCAGAAGCCCTTCGTCGACGGCCGCGATGGCAACTTCGCCGGACTTCGGCGCTTTGCCGCCAGCTCGTTGTGTAACCTGCACCGACACGCGCGCTTTGTCGCGCGCCTTGTAGACTTCCTTGTCGGCGCTCACCTTGACCCCGAGTTCGTGCGCGCGCCAGCCGACGTTGATTTCCGCAACACCCATCTTGAACGCCGGCTTGCCGAGGTCCACCAGCGCAGTCGGCTGGACATCGGAAACGCGTCCGCGCACTGCCAGCACCGATACGAATACGTTCGGCGCGTAGTTGCCTTTCAGCGGAACCTTGATCACCGGCGCGTTACCGGACAGTTGCTGCACGAACGAATCGACCACGCCTTCGCGCTCCACCGTCACCAGCGCGGCGGCGTGGCGGAACGGCATGCGCACCTGGAACTGCGCTGTCTGCCCGGGTTCGTAGCGCTTGCGCTCGGGAATCACATCCATGCGATCGTCGTTGGCCTGGTCGAACCACCAGGCTTCATTGCCGGCCACCCACGCCGACGCATTGGCGTAGGAAAGATTGCCGTCCTTGTCTTTCGCGACCGCACCCATGACGATGTTGCCGGACACCGGCGGCTTCACCGTACAGAATAAACGGCCTTTGTCGTCGGTCTTGCCCTGGCAGGCGGAATCGAGTTTCCCGACCTCTGCGCCGCTCTCGTAGCCATAGAAACCGCCGATCAGCCGCTTACGATGCGAGAACATGTTGCGCACATAGAGTTGCACCTCGACTTGCTGCTGCTTTATCGGCTTGCCGTTCAGATCGAGTACGAGCACCTGGAACTTCAACTCATCCTTCGAAAGTGTCCATGCGTCGGGCTTGATGCCAAGCAAAATTTTCGACGGCCACAACGGTACGCGCGTCGAAGTCGTCAGAAGTTCCCCGTTCGGATCCGAGTATTCGAGTTCAGCGTTGACTTCCTGAGGGCTGTCGGCGGCCGGCAAGCCCGGCAACGTGACGCGCGCAGAGCCGGCGCCGTCCAGTCCCAGTTCGATCGTCTTCAGCGGGCGCACGCCGTTGGCGGGCTGCGCGGGTACCGGTTCCTCGGAATCGGCATCGCCAAGCTCGTATTCGCCGGCGAACCACTGAGCGCCTGCCTGTTGCTCCAGTCCTTCGACAACCTTGCCATTGGCAAAAGCGAAGCCGTCGTAGTCGGCAAAATTCACGCTCTTCGGGCGCACGACCGCTCGCACTTTCACCGGCGCATAGGCGGCGCCCCCGCCGGCGAGATAACGCAGATGCACATCGAGATCCACGCTCTTCGGATGGGTCTGCGCCGCTTTCGGCCCGACGATTTCCGCCTTCATCAGCGGCACGCGAAACTCCTCGACGCGAAAACTGCCCGCAAGCCGCGTAGCATCGCGCGCGTCTGGACGTGCGTCCAGCGTGTCGGTCATCTGCACGGCATAAGTGCCTTTCTTCGCGCCCTCCGGAATCTTCCATGTGCTGTCCGCGATGTTGCGCGCGTCCCACTTCACCGGCACTTCGTATTTCTGATCCGTTCCCTGGTGCACGATCGTGATCTTTTTCGGCAGGTTGTCCACGGGGACGAAAGAGAAACCCTTCGTTTCGTGTCTGCGATAGTAATGCTTCATGCTGACGGTTTCGCCGGCGCGCAGCAGCGTGCGGTCGAACACCGTGGTGACGACGTAAGGTCCGTTCCAGCCGCCTTCGCGCAGGTTGAAACGCCAGCGCGCAATGCCCTCGTTCCAGTCGGACATGACGAAAGACAGGTCGTCCGCGAGTCGCGCGGAGACCACGATCTGCTTGTCGTAATCCGAAACGCAGCCGGGAAGGCGCTCACGATCCGGCAGCACGGCGGCGACACGGACGCGTCCCTGCGCGTCGGTCGGTCCGCGGAAGAAGACCCTCCCGGAGCAATCCTGGATCGAGACCAGCGCCTTTGGCACCGGCGCCCCGCTGTCCAGTGCCGTCACCCAGACCAGCGAGGATTCCCGACCCCATTTGAAATGCACGGCAAGATTCGTGACCAGCGCCGCGGACTGCACGTAATAAGGCGTGCGCGAATTCAGCAGCGCCGCGCCCAAACGCGGGCTGGCGAGCTCCACTACGTAAAAGCCGGGCTTCTTCAGCGGGATGCCGACCACCTCGAATGCCCGCGCACCCTCGGGTTTCGGTACCTGCAGGCGCGTGACGCGATCGCGCTCGGAGAAAATAGAGGCCTGGCCCAGGCGGTATTCGGGCACGTTCTGGCTCGTCTTCTCGTCGTAGCGCCAGCGCTCGTTTTCCATCTGGCGCAGGCGTTTCATCCAGTCAAGGATGGACATCACGTCGCCATCGGCCACGCGCGAGTAGCTGCCGGGCACGGTGCCACCGCTCTGCTTCGACTCGTCCAGCTTGTTCTTCAGCCAGTTGATGGCAGCGTCCGCCTTTTCGGCCAGGTTGGCGCCGCCCTCGTCCTGCTTGCCGGTCTTTGCCATGCGCGCTTCGAGAATGGCTTCCAGATTGCGCAACGTCACCGGCATCATGCCGTCGCCCTTCGCTTCGATGATGCCGAAGCGCGCCGGAAACTTTGCCAGCGGTGGATATTCGTCGGTGCGCACTGGCAACGGAAAACGCTTCTGGTTGGCGAGCGTGCGGCCGGCGTCGTCGGTGAGTTCCGGGGGCAGCTCGATCGTGAACTGGGCTCGCTCCGGAAACGGCCCGCTGAAGAACACCTCGTCGACAAATTCCGGCGCATGCTTCACGTCCGGCAATCCCGCGGGAATCGATTTTCCCTGGACCTTCAGCGCGATTTTTTCCGCCGCGGCTCGCGGCACCGGCGCCGTGAACGCCAGCCGCATCGGCAAGATCGGAAGGCATTGCGCATCCTTGTTCACCCGGTCGCAGGTAAAGCGCGCCTGAAAGGTGTCGCGCACCTCGTAAGCGAGAACCTGGTCCTGACTGGTGGGAACACCACTCTCCGAAACAATACCTTTCCCCCAGACCAGCCTGAACTGCGCATTGTTCGGCAGGCGGCGCTTGCATTGCAGCACCGCGATCGGAAACCTGCCGCCACCGTCAGCGGAAAGAAACTGCTCGAAACGCGTTCCTTTGCCGAAGGGCCGGCCGTCGATCACGATCTCGCGACCATCCTTGAACAGCACATGCAGAAACCGGTCGACAAAATCCCGGCGCGCGGCAAGCAAGGTTTTGCGCTCGTCGCCGCCGATGACGCGTACCGGAACACGTTCCGTAATGCCGCGTATGTCGCAATAGGCGTTGGCGGCGATCGATTGCTCGGTCGCAGGTGCATCGAGCCCGAGCAGGAAAATCTGCTCTTCATCGATGCGGTTGCCCTCGTACGGCATCATCTGCACGATGGCCGGACCGCCGGTGCTGAATGCGAACGACGGATTTGCGTCCAGGCTGTTGCCGTCGAGCGACACCAGGTCGGGCTTGAGCCGGAAGGTGCAGCGCAGGCCGGCCGGCAGATCGTGGGCAAAGTCGTAAACCCAGTTTTTCTGGTCTGCCCAGCGCGCCCTGCCCGGTGTGGGGCAATCGATTTCGAAAGGCTCGGGCAGACGCGGATCGCCGAACGCGACCATCGGCTCGGAAAACCGCACCGCGACCTGGCGCACGCCCTTGACTTCGCCCTGCGGCGAGAAGAAATCCACCTGGGTAGCCGACGCAGCAGCCGCGCCCAGCAGCAAAAGCAATGCCGACCAGCTTGTTCTCATTAGCCCTCCTGACCGTGGATGCCCGCGAGGGTACCAGACTCGCATGAAAACAAAAAAGCCGCCCGAGGGCGGCTTTGGTTCGACGACCGATCGGCTCAGCTCTTCTTGATGCGCGCGCAGACGACTTCGACCGTGGTCTCGGCGTGCGTGTTCGGCCGCACGTCCTCCCACATGCGTTTTTTCATCGGTCCGGACGACCAGACCAACTCGCCGTTCTCTCCGATCATGTCGATCTGCGTGACACGGTTGATGCGGCGCGCGCAATCGATTTCGACGGTGCCGATGGTTTCCTTGAAGGTCGCCGACACCCCGCCGAGCGTATCGGTCAGAACCTGCGTAAAGATACCGCGCTTGAGCACGCTGACGTTTTCGCCGTCGACCCTGATCGAATCCACATCGACATAGTATTTCGCCTGGGTGTCGGCGCCCACCTCGATCCAGCTTTGCGCATGCGCCGTCGCAGACCATGCCCATGCAACGACAGCCGCGACCCCAAACAATCTCAGTAGGCCCTGAAAGCCGCCACGTCCCGCGCTGGGTGACATGATGGTCATACGCCAGCGTCCGTCGGCCAACCGCTCATGCGCGGAGAACGCGATAACGCGTTTGTAACTTTTCGAGCAACTTGGTGAAGTCGACCGCGGGAAGCGGGCGGGCGCCGAAATAGCCCTGGTACTGGTCGCAGCCGAGGCGATGCAGCATCTCGAGCTGCTCTTGCGTTTCAACCCCCTCGGCCACCACGGAGAGCCGCAGGTTGTGCGCCAGCCCGACGATCGCCCGCACGATTGCGGCGTCGTCGGGATTGGAAGTGATTTCGCGGACGAACGACTGGTCGATCTTGAGTGTGCCGATGGGAAAACGCTTCAGGTAAGCAAGACTGGAGTAACCGGTTCCGAAGTCGTCGATCGAGACGTGCACGCCCATTTTCTCGAGTTGCTCCAGCGTGCTGGCAGCGCCTTGGGCGTCGTGCATCAGCACGCTCTCTGTAAGTTCGAGTTCGAGGTACTGCGGTGCGAGGCCGGTTTCCGCCAGGGCGCGCGCAATCACCTCGAGCAGGTTGCGCTGGCGGAATTGCGACCCTGACAGATTCACCGCCACCCGCAGCGCCGGGTAACTTTCGTCCTGCCACAATTTGTTTTGCCGGCAGGCTTCGCGCAGCACCCATTCGCCGATCGGGATGATCAGCGCACTTTCTTCCGCCACCGGAATGAATTGGCCGGGCGGAATCAGTCCCCGCTCCGGATCGCGCCAGCGCAGTAGCGCTTCCATGCCGGTCATGATTCCGCTGTCGGCGTTGAACTTGGGCTGATAGTGAAGTTCGAACTCGCTGTTCTCGAGCGCCCGGCGCAGGTTGTTGTGAAGCCGCAACTGCTCGCGCGAGGCCCCGTTCATCTCCATCGAGAAGAACTGGTAGTTGTTGCGTCCGCTCTTCTTCACGTGGTACATGGCAGCGTCTGCATTGACGATCAGCTCATGCGCGTCCTTGCCATCGTAGGGATATAAGCTCACCCCGATGCTGGGGGTCATATGCAGGCGGCTTCCCTCGATTTCGAAAGCCAGAGACAGGGTATCCAGGATCTTCTGACACAACTTGCCGACATCCTGCGCATCGGAGACTTCGCGCAGAAGGATTACGAACTCGTCACCACCGAGCCGTGAAATCGTATCGCCGCTGCGTACCGATTCGACAAGCCGCCCTGCCACCGCACGCAACAGCTCGTCGCCCGCGTGGTGCCCAAGCGAATCGTTGACTGCTTTGAAGCGATCCAGGTCGAGAAACATCAACGCCAGCGGCCGCCCGGTGCGGCGCGAATGCACGAGCGCCTGGTTGATGCGATCCTCGAGCAACGAGCGATTCGGAAGTTTGGTCAGCGGGTCGTGCAAGGCGATCTGGGTAAGTGCGGCATTGGCAAGCTGGAGCTTCTGCGCCATGCGTGCGGTGCTGGAAGCCAGGCGCGCGTCGAACACCGACATCAACAGCGTAATTGTCAGGATGGACAGTGTGAGCAGCGCGATGGTGACGGCGAGCCAGTTATTTTGCAGCGTTCCGCTGGTCTGACAAATGCTGTCCGGCGGGAAGCGCGCGGCAGCCATTCCGGTGTAGTGCATGCCGCTGATGGCGAATCCCATGATAACGGCGGCGCCGAGTTTGGCGAGCCGTTCGCTGCGCCGGCCATGGCGCAAACGAAAGGCAATCCAAAGCGCAACGAATGAGGCCACAATCGCGATTGCGACCGAGGCCATGAATGTCCATTGCTCGTAACGAATCGCCGGCACCATGCGCATTGCGAACATGCCCGTGTAATGCATGGCACAGATGCCCAGCCCCATCAGCACACTGCCGAGAACCAGTCTGCCCGATGTCAGCGTCGCCCGGCTGACGGTGTACTGCGCAAAGCCCGATACCACGATCGCAATAAGCAGCGACGCAAGCGTGATGAATACGTCATATCCCATCTGGACCGGCAACTGGAATGCCAGCATGCCGATGAAGTGCATCGACCAGATGCCGATTCCCATGGATGCAGCGCCGCCACCGAGCCAAAGGCGGGCGGTCCGACCTTCCGAATGGGATACGCGAACGGCGAGGTCCAGAGCCGTATAGGCCGCCAGGATCGCCACCAGCAACGAAAGCAGGACCAGCGCGGGATTGTAGGTACCGAACATCGAGGGAATCGTATTTGCCTAAGAATCTCACGCCAATGCCGCGGCTCCGATCGCCGCCACGCATCGTTTATCGGCTTCGCAACAGATTTCTTGAAAATCGGCAGGTCGGCAACGGAACGCCCGGCCAGCATTCTACTGTTGTTGCTGCTCTGACTGAAGCCTTGTTGCCTGGAAGGCCACAGCACGATCGGGCTGGCGCCGCAGGTCGAGTGTGAGCGGGAAATCCCGCGAGGGCGCCTCCGTCTCTACTGCCATCGGTCCCGGCGTGTGCCCCTGGGACATGAAGCGCGCCACGCGGCGTGCCTCCGCCTCGTTGGCGTTTACCGGCACGCTCTCGTAGCTGCGCCCGCCCGGGTGGGAGACGTGATAAGTGCAGCCGCCGATTGCGCGTCCGTTCCAGGTGTCGACGACATCGAATTTCAGCGGCGCATGAACGCCGATGGACGGATGCAACCCGGAAGGCGGCGCCCAGGCTTTGTAACGCACGCCCGCGACATATTCGCCGCGCACGCCGGTGGAGGCCATTGGCAACATGCGTCCGTTGCAGGTGATGACATGACGCTCGCCGTTCATCTGCGTGGCACGAACCTGCATGCGCTCGACCGAAGAATCGACGTAGCGCGCCATGCCGCCGCCAGCGGCCTCTTCGCCGAGCACGTGCCAGGGTTCCAGCGCCTGGCGCAGTTCGATCTGCATGCCGTCGCACGATAGCGTGCCGTAGCGCGGAAAGCGGAATTCGAAGAACGGCGCGAACCAGTCCATCTGGAAGGCGTAGCCGGCATTGCGCAGATCGTTCACCACGTCGCGCATGTCTTCGGCGACGAAGTGCGGCAGCATGAAGCGGTCGTGCAGGCTGGTATCCCACGGGATGAGACGGCCGTTGTAAGGCGTTTTCCAGAAGCGCGCGATCAACGCGCGCAGCAGCAGCATTTGCGCGAGGCTCATCTGCCAGTGCGGCGGCATTTCGAACGCGCGGAACTCCAGCAAACCGAGCCGACCCGTCGGACCATCCGGACTGTACAGCTTGTCGATGGAAAATTCGGCGCGGTGCGTATTTCCTGTGATATCCACCAGCAGGTTGCGCAGCAGCCGGTCGACAAGCCAGGGTTCCGGGACTTCCTCGCCAGGCGGGTTCCGCTTCTGCATTTGCTGGAAGGCGATCTCCAGTTCGTACAGGCTGTCGTTACGCGCTTCGTCCACGCGCGGCGCCTGACTGGTCGGGCCGATGAACATGCCGGAGAAAAGATAGGAAAGCGCCGGATGGTTCTGCCAGTACGTGATCAGGCTCCTGAGCAGATCGGGACGCCGCAGCAGCGGACTGTCGGCCGGGGTCGCGCCGCCGATGGTGACGTGGTTGCCGCCGCCCGTTCCGGTATGCCGGCCGTCGAGCATGAACTTCTCGGTGCCCAGGCGCGTCTGGCGCGCCTGTTCGTAGAGAACACGGGTGTTGTTGCTCAATTCCTCCCAGCTCGACGCCGGATGGATGTTGACCTCGATCACGCCGGGGTCGGGTGTGACCGCAAAGCGCCGGATGCGCGGATCGAAAGGCGGCGTATAGCCTTCGATCGCCACGGGCGTCTTCAACTCCGCGGCGACGGTTTCGACGACGCCGACCAGATCGATCCAGTCTTCGATGACAGGCAGCGGCGGAAAGAATACGCATAGCTTGCCGCCTCGGGCCTGCACGCACAGCGCAGTGTGGATGATTTCGACCGCCGATTTGCCGGCTTCAAGCTTGGGCGCGACCGGTATTTTAACTTTGATCGCGACCGCAACCCCGGCCTCCTGCAGCGCTCCGCGTTCCTGGAACGGATCCGGCACATGCAAAGGATCGACGTCCCGCGGCGCAATCCAGGGAAGGGAATCCAGCGGCAGGCGAAAACCCATGGGCGAATCGCCGGCCAGGAGATAGAGATGCTCGCGCCTGAGCGGCCACGGACTCGAACGCCAGGCGGATGCATCTTTCAGCCTCGGTTGCGGTTCCGGTTTCAGCGGCAGGACATAGCCAACCGCTTCGCCCAGGCCTTTGTTGAGCAGCGAGCTCAGGCGTTTGCGATCCAGCGAATCGCCCAGCTTCAACGTCAGCGGATCGAGATTGACCGGCAGCTTCTGCTCGGATTGCGCGACCTGCCAGACATCCTCGTACGCCGGAATCACATAGTCCGCATGCAGGCCGAGCCTGGAGGCCAGCCTGGTCGCGAATCGTTGTGCCTGGGCGGAACCGATACTGAGATCGACGCGATCCCCGGCTAGCAAGGCAGCGTCCTTCCACAGCGGCTTGCCATCCGCGCGCCACAGACAAGTCAGCGCCCAGCGCGGCAGCGGCTCGCCCGGATACCACTTCCCCTGTCCCTCGTGCAGCAGGCCGCCGGGCGCGAACTGCTCGCGCATGCGCAGCCACAATTCACCCGCCAGCTCGCGCTTGCTCTCCCCGAGCGCTGCCGTGTTCCATTCGACGCCGTCCATGTCGTCGATGGAAACAAAAGTCGGTTCACCTCCCATCGTCAGGCGCACGTCCCAGGCGGAAAGCTGGGCGTCGACCTTGCGCGCGAGAGCATCGATGTCCGTCCAGCGCGTCTCGCTGTAAGGCAGGGTTACGCGCGGATCTTCGTGGATTCGCGCCAGTTCCATGCGGAAGCCGAATTGCACTTCGCATTTATCGGTAAAACCGATGACCGGTGCCGCGCTCGATGGTGCCGCGGTGCACGCGAGCGGGATGTGCCCTTCGCCGGCAAACAGTCCGGAAGTCGGATCCAGCCCGACCCAGCCGGCGCCCGGAATGTAGACCTCGGTCCATGCGTGCAGATCGGTGAAGTCCTTTACCGGTCCCTGCGGACCGTCCAGCGCCTTTACATCGGCGGTCAACTGAACCAGATAACCGGACGCGAATCGTGCCGCGAGCCCGAGATGCCGGAAGATCTGCACCAGCAGCCATGCCGAGTCGCGACAGGAACCACGACGCAGCGACAACGTCTCTTCGCAGACCTGGATGCCGGGCTCCATGCGCACGATGTAACCGATGCCGCCCTGCAGCCGCGAGTTTGCGGCGACCAGCATGTCGACGATGGCCAGTTTTCCGGTCAGCACTTCGCGGCGGAACACGGACAGCCAGTTGGAGAGCAACGGGCCGGGTTCCTCAGTCTCCAGGAAAGGCTGCAGCTCCTTCAGCAAGGCGTCCGGATAGCCGAAAGGAAACGTTTCCGCGTATTTCTCCACGAAGAAATCGAAGGGATTGATGACCGTCATGTCGGCCACCAGATCGACCGTCACCTTCAGCTCCGTGGCCTTGTCCGGGAAGACCAGCCGCGCCAGCCAGTTGCCGAACGGATCCTGCTGCCAGTTGATGAAGTGCTTCGGCGTGACCGTCAGCGAATAGCTGTTGATCGGCGTGCGGCAATGCGGTGCAGGACGCAGCCGGATTTCATGCGGCGACAGATTGACCGGGCGGTCGAAGCTGTAGGTCGTCTCGTGAGTAAGCGCAACGCGGATTGTCATCGAAAACCTTCTATGCCACAGAGGTCACAGAGAACACAGGGAACACAGAGAAAAACAAACGTGACAGGAATAACCTCCAAACGCTCCACGATACCGGTTGCCCGATTCTTGAGTTTTGCCCTCCTCTGTGACCTCTGTGTCCTCTGTGGCAAATGCCTTTCAGGAAAGCCAGTCGGGGTTGGGGAGTTCGGCAAATAATTTCCGCATTCCGCTGCCCCAGCTCTGGCGGATCATCGAGAAGTACGGATCGCCCTCGCCGATGCGTTTCTGCATGCCCATGCGCAGTGAATCGCGCGGATACCACGCCAGGTCGATCGGCAGACCGACCGAGATGTTGCTGCGTATGGTCGAGTCGAAGGAAATCAGCGCGCATTTCGCGGCTTCCTTATATGGCGTCGCACTGCTCAGCACGCGGTCCAGGATGGGCTTGCCGTACTTGCTCTCGCCCACCTGGAAATAGATGGTATCGGACAGAGCCTCGATGAAATTGCCTTGCGCATAGATATTGAACAGGCGCGGCTCTTCGCCCTTGACCTGGCCGCCGAGCAGCAGAGTGGCGTTGTAATCGATATTGCTTTGCGCGAGATAAGGTCCGTCCCGCCGCTGTATGTCGCGCAACGCATCGCCGACCAGGGTGGCGACATCGAACAGGCTGCTTACGTTCCAGATCGACTCCTTGTCGGCCTCGAAGTGCTTGTGGCGGTCCAGGATATTCATCACCCCCTGGGTAACGGCCAGGTTTCCGGACGTCAGGATGACGAACATGCGATCGTCCTTCTGATCGAAGATTCTCATCTTGCTGAAGGTGGCGATGTGATCGACGCCGGCGTTGGTGCGGGAATCCGCGGCGAACAGCATTCCCGAATCCAGCTTGATTGCTACACAGTAGGTCATGAACGTTCCATCAGTCGTGGAACCTCATGATAACCCAGCCGCAACGTCGCCTAAATTCACGCGTAAGCGACATTGAAGAAGCTGCGGTTGACCTCCTCGCCCAGCTCCTGCAGCCGGGTCAGGAAATCCGTCAGATACTCGTGCAATCCGCTGCTGAAGATCGCATCGATGCGACCAAAGCGCAATCCGGCATGCAATTCACCGGCGCGACGCAGCGCCTCGCCGGAATAAGGAGTGGCGATGGTCTGGAAGATGTCATACGACTCTTCCATGCAGGCGTGCAGCGAACGCGGCATGTCGCGGCGCAGGATCAGGAGTTCGGCGACCCGCAGCGGCGTGATCACGTCCCGATACACCTTGCGGTAGGATTCGAACGCGGACACCGAGCGCAGCACCGCCGCCCACTGGTAGTAGTCGACGGCCCCGCCCACATCCTCCACCTTGGGCAACAACACGTGATATTTCACGTCCAGAATGCGCGCGGTGTTGTCGGCACGCTCCAGAAACGTCCCGAGGCGATTGAAATGGAAAGCGCCGTCCTTCAGTGCGGTGCCGACGGTGACGCCGCGGAACAGGTGGGAACGCTCCTTGACCCAGTCGAAGAATGTCAGCGCGCCGTCGCCCGCCAGCCGGTCTTCGGTGAGATGCTGCAATTCCAGCCAGGTGGAGTTGAGAACTTCCCACATCTCGGAGGTCACGTTGCCTCGCACCGCGCGCGCATTTTCTCGCGCCGCCTTGGCGCACGACACGATGGAGCCGGGATTGTCGGGATCGAGCGCCATGAACATCATCACGTCCCGGGAGGTCACCGTGCTGTAGCGCCCCTCGAAGGGATACAGCGTGCCGGAAATGTTGAGTGGCGCCAGCCATTCCGACTCCTGCGTCTCGGACGCTTGCGACATGAGCGACATGCGGTAAGCCACGTCGAGAATGCGCGCGGTATTCTCCGCGCGCTCGACGTAGCGGGCCATCCAGTAGAGGTTTGACGCCGTGCGGCTCAGCATGTGCTTCGCGAGGGACGAGGAATGAGGAACGAGGGGCGAGACAAGACCGCGATCTTCCTCGTCCCTCGTCCCTTATGGCCGAAGGCCGGTATCCCGTGGGCGTCCCTCGCCCCTAGTTCTCTACTATCCATGTGTCCTTGGTACCGCCACCCTGCGAGGAGTTCACCACCAGCGAACCTTCGCGCAACGCCACGCGGGTCAGCCCGCCCGGAACCATCATCACGTCCTTGCCCGACAGCACGAAGGGCCGCAGATCGATATGGCGCGGCGCCACGCCCTGCTCGACGAAAATCGGGCAGGTAGACAGCGATAGCGTCGGCTGGGCAATGAATTTCTCCGGAGCATCGAGGATGCGCTGCCGATAGGCCTCTCGCTCGCGTTCGGTAGACGTCGGGCCGATCAGCATCCCGTAACCGCCGGAACCATGCACCTCCTTCACCACCAACTCGGCCAGATGAGCCAGCACGTATGCAAGGTCGTCCGCGAAACTCAACTGGTAGGTCGGCACGTTATTGAGCAGCGGCTCTTCGTCGAGATAGAAGCGGATCATTTCCGGAACATATGGATAGATCGACTTGTCGTCGGCCACGCCCGTGCCGATGGCGTTGGCAAGCGTGACCTTGCCCTTGCGGTAGGACCCGACCAGTCCGGGCACGCCGAGCATCGAATCGGCACGAAATGCCTGCGGGTCGAGAAAATCATCGTCGATGCGGCGATAGATCACATCCACGCGTTGCGGCCCGCTGGTCGTACGCATGTAGACGGCGTCGTCGCGGACGAACAGGTCGGCGCCTTCCACCAGTTCGATGCCCATCTGCTGCGCGAGGAAAGCATGCTCGAAATACGCGCTGTTGAACTGGCCGGGCGTCAACACCACCACAGTCGGATTTTCCACGCCTGTCGGCGCGACGCTGCGCAGGTTCTCCAGCAGCATGTCGGGATAGTGCTCGACCGGCGCTATCGACTGGCGCGCGAATAATTCTGGCACCAGCCGCATCATCATCTTGCGGTTTTCCAGCATGTAAGACACGCCGGAAGGCGTGCGCAGGTTGTCCTCCAGCACGTAGTACTCGCCCGCTCCCGCGCGCACCAGATCGATCCCGGCGACGTGCGCATAAATCCCGCCGGGCACGTCGAGGCCGACCATTTCCGGGCGGAATTGCTTGTTCTCGGTCACGCGCTCCTTCGGCACGCGACCAGCCCTGAGGATTTCCTGGCCATGGTAGATGTCTTGCAGAAAAGCATTCAAGGCCTTGGCGCGTTGACGCAGTCCCTTCGCGATCGCGCGCCACTCGGCCGCCGGGATGATGTGCGGAAGCATGTCGAACGGGATCAGCCGCTCGGACCCGGCCTCCTCCCCATAAACCGCAAAGGTGATGCCGACGCGATGGAACAGCAGATGCGCGGCCTGGCGCATCTGCACGATATGCTCGGGCGGCGTTTCGGCTATCCATTCCGCGAGCGGCTGGTAGTGGCTGCGGACGCTGCCGTCAGCCAGATACATTTCGTTGTAGTAGGAATCGAAGGACATGCTTAACCCCAAGTCGATCCAGCAACCGCTGTGCCACCGCGGTTAACCTGCCACTGGACGCTCTAACCTCATGAACGAAATATAGTTTCTCGCTTCCGGACTACTGACGGCCGCTACCCGTCGGAAACCCATGCACCGCCCCAAGGCATGGACCTGGGCAAGTGCACCGAGTTGGAGAAAGACGTCCGTCAGCCGAGCTTGCGGACAAAGGTTACAACTTCGGCGCCGATCGAGCGGATCGTTTCTCTCTGGCGCTCGTCCTGAAGATTTCCGTCTGCGTCGAATGCTTCGTTGGCACGTGCGATGCTCAGGTTCGTGGGGATGACGACCACGCCGAGATGCGAGAGGATCGCGCGCAACATGGCCAGGCTGCGCACGCCGCCGTAGTTGCCGGGCGACGCGGACATGAGCCCGCCCACCTTGCCCTTGAAAGCCACCAGCGGCGGCTCCCCCGGTTCCGCACGCGAAGCCCAGTCGATCGCGTTCTTGAGCACGGCGGTCATGGCCGTGTTGTATTCAGGCGAACTGATCAGGATGCCCTTGTGTTCGATGAGCAGTTGCTTGAACAGTTTCGCGTTCGGCGGCAGTCCCTGCTCGCGCTCGATGTCGCCGTCGAAAAGCGGCATCGGAATGTCGCGCAGATCGACTTCGGTGACTTCCGCGCCGGCGGCGCGCGCACCTTCCGCCGCGATGCGGACCAGTTTCTTGTTGAAGGAGCCGCTGCGCAGACTGCCTGCAAACGCGAGAATCTTTTGTGCCATCACCCTTGAGCCAAGAGGCAATGCATTGGAGCCGGACCCACTTGCAAGCGGGCGAACGCGACCTCGGTTATTGCTTCGGACCCCACACTGCCATCGCCGAAAATCATGAAACCGGCTGTCGTGCTGATCGACAACCGCATCGATTTCATTGCCGCCGAACCTGAACGGATTCTAATGGTGCGGCGGCGGGGCGAGCTGCTCGGGCGCAACATCATCCCGGAACTCGGCAGCCGCTAGGCCGCCGACGATCAGGCGATGTTCTGTTCGAGCTCGCCGGTGGTGATCAGCTTGACCAGCTGGGGCGAGGTCAGCGGCCGGCCGAAGAGATAACCCTGCGCGTACTGGCAGCCGTAGGCATTGAGAAACGCCAGTTGTGCCTCGTTTTCCACACCCTCCGCGATCACCTTGATGCCCAGGCTGCGCGCCAGCGTGATAATGGCGCGCACGATGGCCGCATCGTTGGGGTCGGAAGAGATGTCGCGCACGAAGGACTGGTCGATCTTCAGCAGGTCCAGCGGCAGCCGCTTGAGATAGGAAAGGCTCGAGTATCCGGTGCCGAAATCGTCGATGGCGATCTGTACGCCGAGCGCAGCCAGCCTCTCGAGAGTCACGATCGAAGACTCGGCGTCGTTCATGACCGCGCTCTCGGTCAGTTCTATTTCCAGGTTTTTCGCCAGTGCCCCGGTATCGCGCATGATATCCATCACCAGTTCCGCGACGTCGTACTCCTGAAACTGGCGGGCGGAAACGTTCACCGCCACCTGCAGGGAATAGCCGGCATCCTGCCATTCACGAATCTGCCGGCAGGCCGTGTGCAACACCCACTCGCCGATCTGGCCGACCAGTCCGGCCTCTTCGGCCACCGGCACGAAGCGCGACGGCGGAATCATCCCGAGCTTGGGATGCTTCCAGCGCAGCAAGGCCTCCGCGCCGAATATGCGTCGGGTCGCCAGATCGATCTTCGGCTGGAATACCAGGCTCAGTTCTTCGCGCTGTATCGCCGTGCGCAGGCCCGCCTCGATCAGCATGCGGTCCTGCACTTCCTGGTTCATGCCGGCAGTGTAGAACTGGAAATTATTGCGCCCGAGGTGCTTGGCGCTGGACATCGCCGCGTCGGCGTGCTTGATGAGTTCGTCAACGCTGCCGGCATCATCGGGATACAGGCTGATCCCGACGGACGCGGAAACGAACAACTCCTGGCCATCGCTGGGGAACGGGCGGGCGAGATCATCGAGCATCGCCTCGGCTGCCGCAGAGAGCGTCTGCAGACTGGTCACGTTCGGGAATACGATGGTGAACTCGTCGCCTCCCACACGGGCGACGGTATCGGCCTCGCGGGTTGCCTTGCGGACACGCTCCGCGGCCTGTTTCAGGAGCGCATCGCCGACGTAATGTCCAAGCGTCTCATTGACCACCTTGAAGCGGTCGAGATCGATGTGCATGAGTGCGACGCGCAGCCGGTTGCGATGCGCCTGAGCTATCACCTGCGTCAGATGGTCCTGCATCAGAAAACGATTCGGCAGGCCGGTGAGCACGTCGTAGTTGGCGAGATACTGAACCCGTTCCTCGGCACGTTTGCGTTCGCTGATATCGCGCGAGGTGAGCACGATGCCGCGGATGCCTGGATGATCAAGCAAGTTGTTGCCCAACACCTCGAGATGAATCCAGGAACCGTCTGCACGACGAAAGCGCAGTATCACCGGCGCCATGGCCGTTTCGCCTTTCAACAGCGCGTCGAATGCATCACGCGCGCGGGCGACGTCCTTCGGGTGGATAGTCTCGAACGGAGTCTTGCCGATCAGCGCGCCGCTCGGATAGCCCAGAATGCGCGAAGCCGCCGGCGACTCGTACACCGTCATCCCATTTGAATCGTGGATGGTGATGATGTCGAACGAGTTCTGCACAAGCGCGCGAAATCGGGCCTCGCTTTCCAGCAAGACATCCGTCTTGCGTCGGTCGCGTGGAGAACGTTCGAAAGGACCGGAGCGCATTGGCTACTCGACTCTGGCGCCGCGAAATGCGCGATAGCTGTGTTTTCTTGTATTCAAATCCCCCCCTGGACAGAATCGCGGCATGCGTTTCGAAATGCCGGAAATTTCTTAAAGTTAACCGTTTTATGTTTTGTTTATATTGTGGTTTCTTTGTCCATTCTAACGCGAGTTTTGGCTATTAGTCTCGTAAAGGTTCATTCGGTGTCGCCCCGCTTGGACAAAGGCGCAGGAAAAGGCGTTGAAGATGCGTCACCGGACACTCGCCGTTACGCGAGTGGAATCAATTGGCTTTTTCAAATACCAAATCGCTGATAATTCAGTGAGTTTGTTTGATTCTCACTGCCAAGATCCTGTTTTTTCCTAACTAGGTCGTCGCACGATATTTTAATATAACTTTCTTTATTTTCATTCGCTTGAATGTCTCACTTCAAGTAATCACAAAAGCGTGGTCGGCAAATGTCGGTATGCATGATGCCTTTTCCGTTTGAATTCGAGTGTCCTCAGGCAAAGGCATAGGCTGCTGAAGGTTCTTGATAATCCTCCTCTTAACTTTTTTGCAGCTTGGGATTTCCGGACCCTTTCCGGGCTCTTGCGAGCCGCTGCCGCTACAATTCGTCCCGTCATATCGCTTTGACCTGGACATAACCTCATCTTCATGACGCAAGGATCGGCGCAGCTAAAAACGACCGATGCGGGCGAGCGCGTGGTCGTGCTTTCGGGGGACTGGACTCTGGCCGCATTGCGCTCGTCCATCGGGAGGACTTTCAACGCGCTCAAATCCATTTCGACCGATCCGACGCTCAAGTGGGATCTGCGCCAGATTGATGCGCTGGACAGTACAGGGGCGCTGTTGATCTGGCGAACCTGGGGAGGCGATCGTCGCCGGGCCGCCCTGCTAAAGCCGGAACACTCAGCGATCCTGGATCGCATCGCTGCGGTTCCCCCGGTGGAGCCGGCGCGCTGGCGCCCGGATCTGCTGGCGCCGATCGTCTTTCTGGGACGGCGCGAAGCCCGGTTCGGCGATCATGCGCTGGCTTTGGTGGCGTTGATAGGCCTGCTGGTTCTCGATGCGTCCTACCTGCTCGCGCATCCCCGGCAAATTCCCTGGCGTGAAATCTCGGCGACCATATATAAAGCCGGAGCGCTTGCCATGCCGGTCACCGCACTGGTGGGTTTTCTGATCGGCGTCGTAATTTCCTATCTCACGGCCGACACGCTCAAGGCCTACGGCGCGGGCGTTTACATCGTGAACCTGCTTGGCATATCGATCATCCGCGAACTCGGACCGCTGCTGGTCGCCATCCTGCTCGCGGGTCGCTCCGGTTCGGCGATGACCGCGCAAATAGGCGTCATGCGGATTACCGAAGAAATCGACGCGATGATCACCATGGGGATTTCGCCGATCTCCCGCCTCGTGCTCCCCAAGGTTGTTGGTCTGGCAGTGGCAATGCCGCTGGTCTCAGTCTGGGCGATTGCAGCGGCCCTGGTAGGCGGCGCGCTGGCCGCCCGCGCCCAACTCGGCATCAACTTTTTCTATTTCCTCGGCACGCTGCCCAAAGTCGTTTCTCCGGACAACATCTGGATAGCCTCGGTCAAGACGCTGACTTTTGGCATGGCGATTGCCCTGATTTCCTGCCACTTCGGATTACGCACCAAACCCAATACGGAAAGTGTATCCAATTCGATCACGACCTCGGTCGTCGCCGCGATTACCATCGTGATACTGCTTGATGCGGTGTTCGCGATCATGTTCAGAAACGTGGGATTCGACTGATGGCCGAGCCGATAATCGACGTGAAAGACCTGTGGACCAAACGCGGCGAGCAGACGATTCATCGCGATCTGGACATGCAGGTCAATGCAGGCGAAATCATCGGCCTCGTCGGCGGCTCCGGCAGCGGCAAGACTACGCTGCTCCGTGTTGTCATCGGGCTCGATGCGCCGGCACGCGGAACAGTGAGATTGTTCGGAATCGACCCGCTGAACGCCGAACGCCGAAGACGTCTGGCCGTGCAGCGGCGTTTCGGCACGCTGTTCCAGGCTGGCGCCCTGTTCTCGGCACTGAGCGTATTCGACAACGTGGCGCTGCCTTTGCGCGAATTGCGCAGCCTGGACAAGCGCCTGATCCGTGATCTGGTGATGTTGAAACTGAACCTGGTGGAAATCGAAGCGCGCCACGTCGGCAAGATGCCGGCCGAGCTTTCCGGCGGGATGGTCAAGCGCGTCGCCCTGGCGCGCGCGCTTGCACTCGATCCCGAGTTGCTGGTTCTGGACGAACCGACTGCCGGCCTGGATCCAGACCGCAGCCGCAGTTTCGTCAAATTGATACAGTCGCTGTCGCGCGAGCATAGCCTCACCGTGTTCATGGTCACGCACGACGTGGACACGCTGTCGACACTTGCCAGCCGGGTGGCTGTACTCGCCGAAGGTCATATCATCGCCGACGGGCCTCTGGATGAGGTCAAGCAGAACCCGCATCCCTTCATAGCCAGCTTCTTCGCCACGGCCGAGCCGTTGCCAACCCCGAACTGAAATGGAAAGCCGCGCTTACGCTCTGCTGACCGGCTTGTTCACGATCCTGCTCGGCCTGGCGCTTGCCGCGACGTTCGTCTGGTTTCGCGGCGACACCAAGAGTTACAGCAACTACCTCGTGGTTTCCAAGTTTCCGGTCAACGGATTGAACCGCCAGGCCGCAGTCCGCTTCCGCGGCGTGGAGATCGGCAAGGTCGATGATATTTCGCTCGACTCACAGGATTCCAAGAACATATTGATCCGGGTCGGGCTGGACGACAGCGTGCCGATAACCCGCGGCACCTTTGCCCAGCTCGGCTACCAGGGATTGACCGGCATCGCCTACATAGTACTGGACGATGACGGCTCCAATCCCGCTCCCATGCAGTACCCGGTTGGGGGACTCGCTCGCATAGAAGTGCGTGGCAATGTTTTCGACGACCTCGCGCAATCCAGCAAGGCATTGCTGCAGCAGGCAGCCGATCTGCTCGATCGGCTGAACAAGATAGCGAGCGACTCCAACCAGTCCAGAATCGAAAACACGCTCGCCAATTTCGAAAAGGCTTCGGCCCAGCTCGAGCCGGCATTGCGCGCGATTCCGGAAGTCACCGAACGCGCGAAAAAATTTCTGGGTGAGGACAATCAGCAGAGCCTGCGAAGGTCGCTGGCGAACATCGAACAGGCCACCAATTCCGTCGTGCCGGCGGTCGAGGATTCGCGCAAGGTGCTCGCCAACATGCGCCAGCTCTCCGACAAGCTCGACAAACTGGGCACCGAAATCTCGTCTGAAATTACCGACAGCACGCTGCCGAAGGTCAATCAACTCGTCGAGCAACTCGGTCAGGATACGCAGGACTTCCACAGACTGATGTTGCAGATCGAACGCGAGCCGCAGAGCCTGGTGTTCGGGCTTCAGCGGCCGCAACCAGGACCGGGCGAACCCGGATTCAACGGTGCACGAAAATGAAAACGCTGATCATATTCCTGGCTATCGCGCTGCTTGCCGGCTGCGCCTCCGGCAGCAAGCTGCCGGTCGAAACCTATGATTTCGGGATCGCCGCTGCGGCGACAGTGCCGCCCGGACAGGATGTCTTCGTCGCCGAAGTTCGTGCCGCAGAGTGGTTGAGCACCACGGACATGCTGTATCGGCTGGAGTACCGCGACGCGCGCATCCTTGCGCCCTATGCCGCGAGCCGCTGGGCCGGTGCGCCGGCCGCCATGCTGACAATACGCCTGCGCCAATCGGTCGGAAATGGAACGTCCGCCCGCGGCAGGAAGGCAAAATGCAGCTTGACGCTCTTCCTGTCGGAATTCAGCCAGGTATTCGCAGCCGAGCAGGATAGCCGTGCCGTAATGCACATGCACGCAACGCTGACCGATATGGCGACTGCCGAGCGAGCGCTGGTTCGCGAATTCCGTATCGAGCGGCCGGCCCTGACACCGAACGCGGCAGGCGGAGCGGCGGCCTTTTCGGACATTGCCACGTCAGCGGCCGAAGAACTCAATGCCTGGATCACGGAAGCGGGCACTTGCAAGAGTTGAACTTCGAGCACGCCGTCGGACACATCGGCGGTCATGACCCTCGGCTGGCTAGGTTGCCGCGCCGGTACTTCGGACTTTTTTCTCCAAGAATCTCGACGGGCCCAGCGCCTTGAGCATGCTTGTCTCGACCGGCATCGGTTCGCCGTTGATGCGGCTTGCCACGATTTCCGCGGCAAGCGCGGCCCAGGTCATGCCGCGCGACCCCAGGGCCAGGCAGGCAAACAGGCCGTCCTCGCCGGCAGCATCCGGAAGTCGCGGGTCCGACAGCGCGCCCAACACCGGCAGGCGATCCGCGCTCATTGCCCGGAAAGCAACCCGTCCGCCCAGCATTTCAGGCGCAACGCCGTCACTGAACCCGGGGAGCATCGCTTCCAGCCGCCGCAGATTCGCCACGTGGTCCTCGGTTCGCATTCCCGGTTCCAGCATGCCCTCATTGAAACTGGCACCGAAGCAGTGCGCACCGTCGATCGCCGGCGTTACGTAACCCTCCCTGCACACTGCAATTCTGAGATTCCGGCCAGGCAGTTGTCGCATCAGACTGACTTGCCCGCGCACAGGCCGCAGCGGCAACCAGGCTGCCTGAGAAAACCGATTCGCCATGAAAGCGTTGGCGAGCACGATGACTGCCGCGCTGGCCAGCGTCTTTCCAGAGGCTTCGACCGCCTCCCAACGCCCGTCGACGTGCCGCAGACCGGCGACATCGTGTCCATATAAATTACTGACTGACCCTCCTGAACCATCGAGATTCGATCGGCACATGCTGGCCGGCTGTGCCCAGACCGCGCGGGGAAACCAGCAGGCCGGACCGGCTACCGGCACACCTGTCATCTCAGTTGCCTCCCGAGGGTGCATGACTTGTATCAGATCGGCCGGCAATGCGAATTGCTCGACGATACGTTGCTGTTTGTCGAAGTGATTGGCGTCGCGGGCCAGTTGCAATACGCCTCCTTCACCGTGAGTGGGCCCGCTGCCCAGCTTCTCCAGCGCCGACTGATGCCGGCTCGCGTAGAGAAAAGCAGCCGAGGTAAATCGGCTGTGCATGTTCCAGTCGAGAGAAAACACCGGCCGCACCAGTCCGGCCGGATTGCCGGACGCTTCCTGCGCCGGCGCCTGATGCCGTTCGATCAACGCCACGCTCCAGCCACGCTCCGTCAATCTCTGCGCGCAGGAAGTGCCTGCCAGTCCGGCACCGATTACGATTGCACGCTTTTCGTTCGCGGGCGTCACATCCGTCACCGGCCTCACAAAGCGGCCACAAAGCATTTCCCGTTTGTGCGCAAAACCCGCACGTTTTTGCACCGCAAAGCCGGCTGCAGCGAGCCCATGACAAACCACCGATGCAACCGTATAGGTCGCAAGCGTTGCATTCGGACTGGCCAGTCGCGCCAACTCCGCAAAAACCTGGTCGCTCCACATTTGCGGATTCTTCGCGGGCGCAAAGCCATCGAGAAAAAAAGCATCGGCCCTGGCTTGCAACTGACGCAGCATCAGGGCCGCGTCTCCGAACAGCAACGTCAGCGTCACCCGTCCGCCATCGAAGTGCAGACGATGAAACCCCGGCAGTAGCGGCGGATAGCGCTCGCGCAGTGCCGTGGCCATGTCCCGCAACTCCGGATAGCGTTCATGGATAACCTCGAGTTCCGCCAAAGGGAAAGGATGTTTCTCCACGGATACGAAATGCAGGCGGACGCTGTTCGCGGTGGTCTCCCGCAACGCCCGCCAGGTGGCCAGAAAATTCAGCCCCGCGCCAAATCCGGTTTCAATAATCGTGAAACGGTCAGTCTTATGCCACCGTTCCGGCAGATCGCTACCGTTCAGGAAGACATGTTGCGTCTGCGCGAGCGTGCCCTGGGAAGAAGCGTAGATGTCGTCGAACCGCGGGGAATAGAGCGTACCGTCGATGCTGAATGACGCCGCGGCGGGAACAAGGGGCTGAAAATCGGGTGACAAGGGGAAGACGGTTCTCGTCACTGCGGCCGGCTGTCTCTACGCATGGTCGTCCCTGCTTCTCGCGCTCTGGTGCAAATTTCACAAAGTTGGATGATGCCCGAATCCGTTGTGCGGAGCCGCAGTTCTCCGGGTATCCGAAATTTTGTATCCCATAAGATGGAAATAAGGATGGGAAAATGAGGCTGCACGCTATACACCGGCGCCACCAAAGGAGTACAGTTTCCGCGCAGCTTTTAAACCTATTATTGGAAGACCGCTGCTGCAGGAACAGTGTAGGCATGACAAACAAAAATATTTCAGGCTCGATGGAGGGTTAACCAAATGAAACTCAAAGTAAACCAGCAAGAGAGGGGTTACGAGGGAGATCCGCAAATGCCACTCATGTGGTATCTGCGCGATGAGCTCGCCCTCACTGGAACCAAGTTCGGGTGCGGCACGGGACTCTGCGGCGCCTGTACCGTGCATATCGACGGCAAAGCCGTCCGTTCCTGTGTCACGGTGATGAAGGATGTGTCGGATCATGCAGTGACCACCATTGAGGGGCTCTCCTCCGATGGCAACCACCCGGTGCAAAAGGCCTGGCGTGCGGCGAACGTGCCGCAGTGCGGCTATTGCCAGTGCGGACAGATCATGAGCGCAGCCGGACTGCTTGCAGAGAACAAGAATCCCTCGGATGACGATATTTTCGCGGCCATGTCCGGGAATATCTGCCGTTGCGGTTGCTATCAACGCATTTTTTCGGCGATCAAGTCCGCCGCCAAGGAGGCCTGAGATGAAAACCGCTAAAAGTCAGGCCATCGTAACGAACGTCAGCCGCCGCAACCTCCTGAAGGGTGTGGTGAGCACCGGCGGACTGGTTCTTGCCGCCCAATTTGTACCCACAAGCGTCGCAATGGCCGCGTACAAGACCGGCGCGGACGGAATGCCGGGTGGCGTCGTATGGGATCCGCATGTGTACGTCTCCATCGATCCGAGCGGCATAGTGACGATTGTCACGCATCGCTCCGAAATGGGAACCGGTTCGCGCACCAGCCTGCCCATGGTGGTCGCCGACGAAATGGAAGCCGATTGGTCGCAAGTCAGGATCATGCAGGCGGAAGGCGATGAGAAGAAATACGGCAATCAGGACACGGATGGATCGCGCAGCATCCGCCACTTCATACAGCCGATGCGCACATGCGGCGCCGCAGCAAGGCAAATGCTGGAGCACGCGGCTGCGCTGACATGGAATGTTTCCGATTCGGACTGCCGTGCCGAGAACCACAGGGTGATCCATATCCCGACCGGCAAATCGCTGGGCTACGGCGAACTCGCCGCGGTCGCCGCCACGCTGAAAACGCCCGACCAGAAGAGTCTGACGCTCAAGGATCCGGCGGACTTCCGTTACATCGGCAAGGGCCAGGTCCAGATCACGGATCTGTTCAATATCACCACGGGTAAAGCCAACTACGCGCAGGACATCCACGTTCCGGGCATGAAGTTCGCGGTCGTTGCACGTCCGCCGGTCGTCCTCGGCCAGGTCAAGACGTTTGACGAAGCGGCCGCCATGAAAGTCCCGGGCGTCGTGAAGGTCGTGAAGATCCCGGCAACGCCCATGCCCGCCAAGTTCGCTCCCCTGGGTGGCGTCGCGGTCATCGCGAACAGCACTTGGGCGGCGCTCAAGGGACGTGAAGCGCTGAAGGTCACCTGGGATGATGGCCCCAACAAGAATTACGATTCGGACGCGTACAAGGCGAAGATGCAGGCACAGGCGCGCAGGCCCGGCAAGATCGAGCGCAATGAGGGCGACGTCGACAAAGCCCTGGCAGGCGCCGACAAGGTCATCGAGCGCGAGTACTACATTCCGCATGGCGTCCACGTTCCGATGGAACCGCCTGCGGCAGTCGTACAGATCAAGGATGGGAAAGCCGAAGTCTGGGCGTGCGTGCAAAGCCCTGGCGGAACCCGTGGTGACGTCGCGAAGACTCTTGGCATGAAGGAAGACGATGTCAGGGTCAACGTTACGCTGCTGGGCGGCGGCTTCGGGCGCAAATCGAAATGTGACTTTGCCCTAGAAGCTGCAATCCTTTCCAAGGCGATGGGCGGCACGCCGGTGAAGGTGGTGTGGACTCGCGAAGACGATATCCATCACTCGTTCTATCACAGCGTGTCGTACCAGCACATTACCGCCGGCCTCGACAAGAACAAGAAGGTTGTGGCTTGGCGCCATCGCAGCGTTTCGCCGTCGTTGATGTCCAACTTCATGCCGGACCCGAAACGCGAAAGCGCATTGGAACTCGGACTGGGGCTGATCGACACGCCATTCGACGTACCCAACCTGCGACTGGAAACCGGTGAGGCCGTTGCTCAGACCCGCATCGGCTGGTTCCGCTCGGTCAACAACATTCCGCACGCCTTCGCCATGCAATCCATGGTGGCGGAACTGGCCCATGAACTTGGGCGGGATCCAAAGGACTTCCTGCTCGAGATGATCGGACCGCCGCGTATCGTCGATCCGCGCAAGACCGTGACGAGCGAGTTGTGGAATTACGGCGATCCGTGGGACACCTATCCGGTCGATACCGCCCGGACCCGCCGTGTCGTCGAGCGCGTCGCCAAGGAAGCCGGATGGGGTCGTCAGTTGCCCAAAGGCAGTGGCTTGGGCATAGCGGTTCAACGCAGTTTCCTGACTTACGTGGCAACTGTTGTGGAAGTCGCGGTGGACGACAAGGGTAACGTGACGGTTCCGCGTGTGGATACGGCGATCGACTGCGGGTTTGTGGTCAACCCCGAGCGTATCCGTTCGCAGATCGAAGGCGCCGCGGTAATGGGACTGAGCCTCGCGAAGCTGAATCAGATCACCTTCAAGAACGGCCGCGTTCAGCAGAACAACTTCCACGACTACCCGGTGCTGCGTATAGGCCAGGGTGCGATGGACGTTCGGACGCACATCATCGCCGCAACCATCGATGATCCGTCCAGCGGGGTTGGCGAACCGGGAGTGCCACCGTTCGCACCGGCGTTCATCAACGCAGTGTTCGCGGCAACTGGCAAGCGTATCCGCAACCTGCCGCTGGGTGAGCAGTTGACTGCCTGATGTAGAGTCTCTCCGCCTCGCAGGTACTGGAGGCGGTTGCTGGAAGCAAGAAAGTAACGCCCGTTCGGAAACGAACGGGCGTTTTCTTTTCGTTGTCGAACGGACCCGTTTCCCATTCTTTACAGAGGGAAATCCGGCCCGTATAATGCGCCCCTTTCGTGGGGGTATAGCTCAGCTGGGAGAGCGCTTGCATGGCATGCAAGAGGTCAGCGGTTCGATCCCGCTTACCTCCACCACGAAGCAAAGATCTGCCTTAAGTCCCTATCGTCTAGAGGCCTAGGACACTGCCCTTTCACGGCGGTAACCGGGGTTCGAATCCCCGTGGGGACGCCAAATAAAAACAGCCGGCCTTGTGCCGGCTTTTTTATTTGGCGTCCCCACAGGTTCGATTCGAGCCCCTCGGTTCGACAAGCCGACATCCAGTGAATGTCGGCTTGGACGCCGCGCAGCATTATGGCGCGGCGGTCCCTCGCGCGACCTTGGTCGCTTACGAGGGATTCGCGGATCGCGGAGGCAACATGAACCGCGAGCAATCCCCTTGGGGACGCCATCCACCACCATCAAACAGTCCCGCAATCGCAAAGGTTAGTTGTCAGAATATCGGCAGTTGCAATAAGCACTAAGCAGGATTCTGGAAAGACTCGACGGGGTCTGCGCAGTTAACTGAACAATTGGTGATGCATGGAAAAGTTAAAACATATCAATCTATCCGGATTTCCTCTACAAATTGGGCTCGCACATGCAATTGATGCGTCCAAGCAGTATCACGGTTGGAAGGTTCTTCATCAGGAACATGGATGGACCAATGAACGAACCCAAGAGTCGGGCTTTATCGACTTAGTGGTTGAGAATCGGCATGCTACTTTCGTTCTGAACATAGAATGCAAGCGTCCCCAAGAAGCTACGTGGCAGTTTCTATTGCCCCGGCCCCAAGATGGCCTAAGGAGACACTGCAAGTTTTGGGCATCGTATCTATCTAAATCACGTTCCGAATACTTCGACTGGATCGACTGCCCAATAGATCCAGATTCCTACGAATCAGAGTTCTGTGTTGTTGCAGGACAGGACGCCAAAGCAAGGCCCATGCTTGAACGAATTGCGGCCTCAGTCGTTTCGTCAACGGAGGCCATAGCGCAAGAAGAAGCGTACTTGCTACGAAAGTATGACTATGCACAGCTGAGAGTGTATGTAAGTGTTATTGCCACGACCGCAAAACTGGAGGTGTGCAAGTTTGATCCGAAAGACGTAGACCTTGAGACAGGCACAATCGCTCATGGAGACTTCGAGAATGTCCCGTATCTCAGATTTCGGAAGCAGTTATCTCACCTGCCTAACCTCGCTCAGTCCGTTGACTGGGCAGCGGGATTTGGATCGATTGGCGAAGCCAAGGAAAATACGGTATTGGTCGTTGAGGCATCCGCACTACCAAAGCTCTTAGGTGAATTGGAACTCGATAACAGAATCGGGTATGCCGTTTCTGGTCGCAGCTAGCTCAGCGCGATAATCTTGCGTAATGCTTCCTTCTGCCGACGAAAACGATCGACAACTCCGAGACCAATCCTCAGGTGCGGGCTTTCTTTACCGATATCGAGATCTTGTAGGGCCACGGGCCGAATGGGTACGACAGATAATTGTTGATTCGCGGGTTTACTTTGCATCCCCCGAGAAGTTCAACGATCCTTTCGATTGCCGGATTAGATTCCGTACAGATGGATCACCTGATGAACTTCGGGAGAATCTAAAGCAACTGCTGCGTAAGTATGGCTACTCGCGGCAGGAGCGCCGGGAGAGGATGCGAAAACTTGGTGATCCTGCGACTTTCATTCGCAACGTAACCGAAGGGTTTCAACGTGAAGTAAACGGCACGGGAATTCTTTCCCTGTCCTCGACTCAAGAAAGTATTCTTATGTGGTCCTACTATGCGAGCAGTCATAGCGGCGTATGCCTTCAATTCAGAGTCGTGGTAGACCCTCCGTTTTTTGCACTGGCCATGCCGGTGACCTACGTAAAAGAGCTTCCGGTACCGAACTTGCTAGGCAATGACCGAAACGAGCGGGCACAGCAACTCCTAATGACCAAAACGGAGGAATGGGTACACGAGCGCGAGTGGCGAATGCTTGAGCCGGACAGAGGCCCCGAAGCACGGGTTTTCCCAACCGAATTGCTTTCGGCAATTATTCTTGGCGCCAAGATTGACGAGGCCGACAAAGATAGAGTTTTGTCGTGGGTCGCTCAGCGTTCCATACCGCTACCTGTCTACCAAGCGGTCTTAGATGTCCCAAAGAATCGCTTGGCATTCGAACTGCTAGGCTAGCGAATCTTCCCCAAGAATTTCGGTAAGCCTAGTTCGCCTACTTGATATTGAACCCGGCTCGCGCCTCGGCCACAATCTGCCGTGCTGCGGGCGCGCAGATATCGGCCGGTTGACCGCTACAGGTAAAAGTGATCTGACCAGTTACAACCTTCCGAATCAGTTTCCGATAACGCCATAGTTGCGCCGAAGTAACAAGCATCGCAGGCATCGTACTTTTTCAATTGAGCGTTCAGCCACGAGCGAAGATCGCCAGTGCTTATAAATGTCCGTGCCATCACTACCTCCGTGTAGGAATAAGCACGCCATGCTTTTTCAGTAGAGCTTCCTGTGCTCGCCACGCATTACCGCTATTCTCGTTCCTGAGCAAAGCTGCAATTCCTGCGGCATGGATTTTCAACATTCGTTCGAATTCAACATTAAAGTAGGCTTTCGGAATTAGCACGCTTGCTGGGCCGACGATACCGACTTTGCATAATTCAATGCATCTGCGACGAAGTCTCGAATGCAACCGTCGGGCAGTGATCTCCAATCCACGCCGTCTCCCCAGAGCAACTTCTTGAAATAAGCTTTGCCCGTAAATTTATACGGTAGAAGCGTCCCCGCTACGTAGGGCGAAAGCACAACGAGTAATGCAACAAGGAGAACGAAGCCCCAAGTCGGCATCGCTATCTTTCCTTCCACGCTGTAACTGAAATATCCGTTGTGTGAAAGGCGGCGTCTGGCCGCTCTTGAACCATCTGGACAATGATAATCCTTTTATAATTTGCCGCCCGCCATTCGCAAGCTTCTGGCTGGTTGGGCGTTCTGCGGTTTTGGCTCAACTCCGCCAACGCCCTAGCCGAGCCCGTTGCCCCGCCACTCTATCCTTTGGTGGGCATAGCACGCTTCCGTGGAGACGCCAGAAAAATAAAACGCCACCGCGAAGGTGGCGTTTTATTTTGTTCGCACTGCCACTACCCCGGATACCGCTTCAGTTCCTCATCCGTTCGCCGCAGCACCTCTTCCCTGCCGATCAACTCCAACACCGCATCAATCGACGGCGTATGCGCCGTCCCCGTGAGCATCACACGCAGCGGCATTGCCAGTTTCGGCATTTTGATTGAATGCGCCGTAATGATTTCCTTGATCACCGCACTCAACGCCGCCCTGCTCCACTCGGCCGAGGCCAGCTTTTCGCGCAACGCCTTCATCGCGGGCAGGATGTCCGCCGTGTAGTACTGCGTCCGTAACTCCTCGGCCGGATGAAGTTGCCGGTAGAAATACACAGCCGCATCCGCGAGTTCCTCGATGGTGCCGACCCGGTCCTTGAGCAACGCGGAAACCGCGCGCAGATCGGGGCCTTTGGCGGGATCGCAGTCGGCAATCCTGAGGAACGGCGCGGCTAGTTCGGCGAGCCGCGCATCATCGGCCTGCTTGATGTATTGCGCGTTGAGCCATTTCAATTTTTCCGGATCGAATTTCGCGGGAGAACGGCTCACCGCCTCGAGCGAAAACCACTCGACGAATTGTTCGCGCGTGAACATTTCCGCGTCGCCATGGCCCCAGCCGAGCCGCGCCAGATAATTTATCAGTGCTTCTGGCAGGTAGCCCTCTTCCGGATATTGCGTCACGCTGACTGCGCCATGGCGCTTCGACAGCCGCTCGCCGTCGGCGCCGAGGATCATCGGAATATGGCCGAAGCGCGGCAGCGGCGCGCCGAGCGCGTTGAAGATGTTGATCTGCCGTGGTGTGTTGTTGACGTGATCGTCGCCGCGGATGACATGCGTCATGTTCATGTCCCAGTCGTCGACCACCACGCCGAAGTTGTAAGTGGGCACACCGTCACTGCGCAGGATGACCAGGTCGTCCAGTTCGTGGTTGCTGACGGTAATCGACCCCTTGACCAAATCGTCCCAGGTCACATCGCCGTCATCTGGATTGCGAAAGCGCACGACCGGCTTCACTCCCGGGGGCGGTGTTTTGCCCTTCGCGTTTTCCGGCCGCCAGCGGCCGTCGTAGCGCGGCTTCAGGCCTTTCGCGCGCTGTTCCTCGCGCATTGCATCGAGTTCTTCCTTGCCGGCGTAACACTGGTATGCGTTGCCGCTGTCGAGCAGTTTCTCCGCAACCTCGCGATAACGCGCGAGCCGCTGCATCTGATAGAACGGCCCCTCGTCATAGTCCAGACCGAGCCAGTCCATCGCGTCCAGAATGGCCTGCGTAGAGACTTCGGTGGATCTCTCGACGTCGGTATCTTCGACACGAAGGATGAACTTGCCGCCGGTCTTGCGCGCATAGGCCCAGGAGTACAGCGCGGTGCGCGCGCCGCCGATGTGCAGATAGCCGGTGGGACTGGGAGCGAAACGGGTACGGACCATCGGAACGTTGAAAGCAGCAGGACGAAAAGGGCGCCATTGTACGCGATGCCCCACCGCGCCCCGGCCCTTGCAAACCGAGGCTTGGCGCACGCCCCCCAAATTGACCCTGGCCGGGGCGCTATGGTTAAATGCCGCCTCTCTACAGGGGGGGTGGTTAGCTCAGCGGTAGAGCACTGCCTTCACACGGCAGGGGCCACTGGTTCGATCCCAGTACCACCCACCAACAATCAATAACTTAGAAACATTCCCCGAATCGGAGTATGGAAAAATGCGCTCGTGATTCGCGCAAATTTTGTATTTAATTTCGGATTATTTCAATCGCTGACTACGGTAGCGCATGATAAGTGCATATCGACGCCCTGCTCCACAAAGGCAGGGGTGCATTACGCCGACTGCGCCACCAGGACGAGGAAAGTTTGAAATCATTATTTGTGATTTCGAGTTACTGAACTACTGATTGGTCAGTTAGAAGATGAAATCCACGGGATCCGCTTGAACAAGCCGTTCAGGGGCCGCACTAGATCCCGGTCTACCACTCATAACCTACCGCTTGGGCATGTTCTGTGGTCTTCGCGGTTGCGGGACGTGTCACATCGGATCGGACTGCCCCAATTTGGGGAATTCGGACCAAGACCAGCAATGACAGGTCAATACGGCACGTCGCACGCGCCTATGTGAACGACACAAATCCGATTCGCGGCCTCCAGTCAGCATGTCGGTCGTTCACGTTTTCGACGTTCCTTCGTGACCGAGTGTCGTCGCTCGACTCTGGGTCAGAACAGTCCGGGTGAATTCAATTGATGCGTCGCAGGCTTTGGCCAAGGGTCTGTAAATCCGGGAAAGGCCACTCATCCGTTCTGTTCCAGCTCCATGTTCCGGCGGTGCTGGATCAGACCGGAGCGAAGCTCGTCGAGCTTGCGGTGAATCTGCTGGATCGCGAACTCCGCTTTGATGTTGATCTGGAAATCCTGATCGGCCTGCAGCCGGTCTTTAATGGCCTGCCGGTTCTGGCTCATCATGATGACCGGGGCCTGCAGCGCGGCGATGCAGGACAGGATCAGGTTCAGGAAGATGTAGGGAAACGGATCGGGCGGAGAGGTGAAGAAGTATGCCGTATTAACAGCCATCCAGAGCACCAAGAAGCCACAGAAGCTGATGATGAAGATCCAGGAGCCGCCAAAGCGCGCGACCAAGTCGGCCACTTTTTCGCCGAACGTCATTTGTTCATCGATGACCTCGTTGATGTTTTTCAACTGTACGCGCGCCAGCAGTTCGTCGGCCGTGCGCAGCCGGTGGATGATGACGCTCATGAATTGGCGCGCTGCGATCGGGCTGCGATTGGTGAGGGCGGCAATGCTAGTCAGCGGAATACAGATGAGGCTGGCGTCTGCTGTCGCACGCGCCGTGGCCGTACGCGGGTGACTGTCGAAGACCGAAAGCTCGCCGAAGAAAGAGCCGGCTTCGATGGTGGCGAGGATGATTTCCTCACCCTTCGCCGGCAGGACGATGTCGATAATCCCCTCTTCCACGATATAGAGATGCTCGGGCAGGTCTCCATGATTGAAAATGGTCTCACCCGCCTTGTAGAGCTGCCGCACCGCATCCTTCCTCAGTGGAGCAAGCTCAGCCGATGGTAGATTGGCAAACAGCGGCACGTTTTCGATCTGATAGATTTCGCTCATGTCCTGTCTCCGTAAAAGACGATTAACGTTCGAGCGTATTTAACCACCTGCTGGCTATTCCCGGTAAATCCAGGACGGGACTGGAGAAGGTGACATCCCAGTAAAGTTTGGTCCAGGTTTCTACGATAGTGAATACGTCCGGCGCAGGCACGTTCCAGAGCCACATCGTCATCCTGCGTGCGAGTCCGGCAGCTTAGTTCCTAGGGTTTCAGGACGTGTCACGCCGGTTCAGATCTGCTCGAAGGCGAGCTAGCCGTGGCAGGTCAATGCGGGGCACTGCGCGCTCATGCGTGACCGGCAAGAGTCGGCCCAAACCAGACACCCGGGCCAGTCTAAAGCGGTCACTGCGATTCGGCCCCAGCTCTTTCACCCAGCAGGAAGCTGGCAATGTTTCGCGGCTATTACAACCAGCAGTGCGTGCATCGCTCGCTCAACGCCACGACTCCCGCTCAACGCGCCGGCGCAACAGCGCCCGCCCCTGCCAAACTTGATCATTACGGCTGGTGGCAGTATTGCCACGGCCTATTCCAGATCCCGGGGGCCGCTTGATTATCAATTCGCACCCCACATCATCAGCAACGGGCGCACACGCGGCACCAACATCATGCCCGCCTGGAAGGAATCCCTGAGCGAGAACGAACGCTAGGCTTTGACGGCGTACATTCTTTCGATGGCCGGATCGCCGGCCGATACAAGGTAGTCTCTTCCGAAACCGCGATTCCGTCGTCGCGTTGCTATGCAGCAAGACTGCTCGCTTGACGCATTGGGGAGGAGCCGATAGATTGGAATAGCGCGCTGTTGACCCTGGCGGGCTGGGGAAGAGCGCCCGTACGCCGTTCGTGTTGAGCGGAGCGGAGTCGAAACATGAGCGGCCACCCGCACTTCGACTCCTTGGCTGAAGGCACGGAGTTTATCCTGAGCGGCGTCAAAGGGCTCAGTGCGAGTTGCATTTTCATCCAGCGATCGGTCAGTCGCTCCATGGGAGGAGGCGTCATGAGCCGGCATTCGAGATTCCATTCCGCGTTGATCGCGGCGATCGGTCTTAGCATTCCCGCGGGAAGTGCGCCAGCCGCCCCTGTGGCTGGGGCGCCCGCAGAGCTCAAAATCGCAGTAGTCGCATTCCTGTCGGGACCGGCATCCGGCCCCTTCGGCATTCCGTCCCGCAACGCCGCCGATGTCTGGATCGAGAAGATTAACCGCGAGGGCGGCATCGGCGGAGTAAAAGTGGTGCCCGTCTTCACCGACGAGGCGGGTCCGGCCGACAAGGTCGTAACCGAGTTCCGCCGCCTGGCGCTCGACGAGAAAGTGAGCGCGGTCATGGGCTACATCTCCAGCGCCAACTGCCTGGCCGTGCCTCCGGTCGCCGACGAGCTGAAGGTCCTGACCATCGAGTCCGACTGTGGGACGGACCGCGTGTTCGAGGAAGCCAAGCATCCCTACGTTTTCCGGACGCACGCACACACCGTCATCGACGGCGTGGGCGCAGCTCGGTACGTGCTGAGCATCCACCCGGAGGTGAAGACGATCGCCGGCATCAACCAGGACTACGCGTGGGGCCGCGATTCGTGGGAGGTGTTCCAACGCAGCATGCGCAAGCTCAAGCCCGACGTACAGGTGGTCGACGCGCTGTGGCCCAAGCTGTTCGCCGGCGAGTATTCCGCCGAGATCTCGAAGTTGCTCGTGGAGAAACCTACTGTCGTCTTCACCAGTTTCTGGGGAGGCGATCTGGTGACCTTTGCCGGTCAGGCCAAGGCGAGGGGGCTGTTCGAAGAGAGCGTGGTGGTCGTCAACAACACGGGCTCGGACATCAAAGATATCGCGCCGGGGGTACTGATTGGGTCGCGCGGGCCGCATGGCATCGTGTCGCCCGACATGGAGAAGAACCCGTTGCGCAAGGAATTCATCGCGCTGTACCGGCAGAAGTATGGGCTTGCCAAGAACGATTACATCGCCCATGGCGCCTACCATTTTGTGCAGGCGCTGCAGGGGCTGCGTGCCGCTTACGAAAAGGCCATCAAAGCGGCTGGCCGCTGGCCGACCACGGAGCAGGTCGCCGCAGCGTTCGAGGGGCTGGAGTTCGACAGCCCCAGCGGTCACATCGCCATGGCCATCGGCGGTGGCCACCAGGCGATCGAACCCGCGGGTTACGCCATCCTCAAGTTCGACCCCGCTCTGGGGGTCAATGTATTCTCCGAAGTCCGCATGTTCCCGGCCAAATGCGTGAACCCGCCTGACGGGATGAAGAGCCTGGACTGGATCGATCGCGGCTTCCCCGGCGCGCAGTGCTAGCGGGGCTGTTGAAAACCACCAAGAAAGCCGTTCGTGTTGAGCCCTTCGATGTTACTCAGAGCCTGCCCCGGACTTGATCCGGGGACAGGCTACAGGCAGCGGAGTCGAAACATGGGGCGTCAGCCGATCAATGGCTTGGACGCTTCGACTCCGTGGCTGACGCCGCTACGCTCAGCGCGAACGGTGTTTATCAACATCC
Source organism: Betaproteobacteria bacterium (assembly GCA_016194905.1). Taxonomy (NCBI): domain Bacteria; kingdom Pseudomonadati; phylum Pseudomonadota; class Betaproteobacteria; species Betaproteobacteria bacterium. Next base: position 382,867 of record JACQAP010000021.1, on the reverse strand, counting down.
TGGTAGCCGTCGGGTAGCGCGCCCCGCACTTCGGGTCCGCTATGCGCTGAAAGCCACCAGTGCGTCTTCTTCTCGTTGTCGCACTGGACGGGCTCACGTACGCCTCGTGGCTGTTCCTCGTTTCGGCGGGGCTCACGTTCACCTACGGCGTACTGCGCGTCCTCAATCTCGCGCATGGGAACCTCTATGCGTTGGGGGCGTACCTGGGCGCAACCCTCGTGCTCCGCTACGCAGCGACGGGGTCCATGCCTGCGCTCGCCTACGGACTTCTTTTCATCGCAGCCGTGGTCGTCGGGCTCGTTGTCGGGCCGGTGATCGAGCGTGTGTTCCTGCGACGCGTCTACTCGCGCGACGAAGAGGTGCAGCTGCTGCTGACTTTCTCCATCTCGCTGATCCTCGAAGACGTCGTCAAGCTCACCTGGGGCGTCAACCCGATCTTCGCTGACATGCCTTACAGCTACTTGGGGCGGGTCCGCCTGGGTGGCATCAACTACGCGTGGTATCCGTTTCTGCTCACGGCCATTGCGCTGGCGGTAGGCGGCCTGCTGTGGCTTGTCGTCACACGCACCCGGCTGGGCAAGGTGCTTGCCTCGGTCATCGCCGACCGCGAGGTCAGCTTGACGCTCGGCATCAACGTGCCTCGCGTCTACACATTGGCGTTCACCGCGGGCGCCGTGCTGGCTGCACTCGGCGGCGCGCTCACCGCGCCGATGTTTTCCCTGGCGCCCGGCGTGGGCGCGGAAGTGTTAGTCACGTCCTTCGCCGTCATCGCCATCGGCGGGCTGGGGAGCATCGGCGGAGCTGCCCTCGGATCCATCGTCGTGGGCTTGGCCCGCTCGGCCGCGGTGTACTTCTTTCCAGAGCTCGACCTGTTCGCGATCTACCTGATCATGGCCTTGGTGCTGCTGTTCCGGCCCCAGGGCTTCTTCGGGGAGATCGAGGTGCGCAGGATCTGACGCATGCCTGTGCGCACCCGCACCGCGGTCCTGGTCCTCTTGGGCGCGCTCGTCCTGCTCGTGGGTGTGCCGCTGCTGCTGTCTGGATGGATCCTGTTCTTGCTCACGGTGGCGGGCGCCAAGGCGCTCGCCGTCCTGGGCATCGTGCTCCTGTTGCGCGGCAAGCTGCTGACTTTCGGACATGCGCTTTACTACGCCGTCGGCGCCTACGCGGCCGGGATGGCCGTCAAATACCTGGGCGTGCACGAAGTCCTCGTGTTGCTCGCTCTGGCGCTTGCGGCGGGAGTTGCGACCAGCGCGCTCCTCGGGTTGCTCGTCGCCCGCTACCGCGCGGTGTACTTCGCGCTGCTCAATCTTGCCTTCTCGATGGTCCTGTACGGCATGCTGCTGAAGTTGTACGCCATCACCGGCGGCACCGACGGCCTCGGCATTGCTGAACCGACGCTAGCCAGCTTCCGGCTCGGCGGCTCGTCGCTGCGCCTGGCCATGTATGAGCTGACGGTTGTGCTCGTAGCGTTGCTGGTCTACTTCACCTATCGGTTCTTCATGTCCCCGACCGGCTACACCCTGCGCGCGATCAAGGACAACGAGGTGCGCGTCGAATACATGGGCGTTTCGGTGTGGCGTGCCATCTACGTGTCATATGTTATCGCCGGCGGCCTGGCCGCAGTGGCAGGCGGTTTGATCGCCGTGTCCGTGGGACATATCACGCCCGACCTGGCGTTCTGGTCCCAGTCGGGCGAGTTCGTTTTCGTGGCGGTGCTCGGCGGTACCGGGAGCGTACTGGCCCCGGTCGTCGGCTCCGTCCTGTTCGAGTTCGTGCGCAACTATGCGTTCGAGCTGTCGCCCTACACCTGGCAGATGACGCTGGGAATTATCCTGCTGTTGATCATCTTCTTTCTGCCAGGCGGAGTGTGGAGCCTGACCGCGCTGGTGCTGCGGCGGGGCGGCCGATGAGCGCGCTGCTGGAGACCGTTGGCCTCACCCGATTCTTCGGCAGCGTCCGCGCCGCCGAAGACTTGAACATACGCGTGGACCAGGGCGAGATCGTTGGCATCATCGGGTCCAACGGCTCCGGCAAGACGACGTTCCTGAACCTCGCGACCGGCTACTTGAAGCCAGAACGCGGCCGTATCCTGCTCGCCGGCCGAGATACCTCGGCGCTGCCGCCGCGCGCCATCACCCGGCTCGGTGTGGCCCGCTCGTTCCAGATCCCGCAGCTCTACCTTGGCATGACCGTGCTGGAGACGGTGTTGCTGTCTCTCGCTGCTCGCGCCGGCCACATCGGCGTTTGGAAGCCGCTCAAGCGCGCGGGATGGGCCGACGAAGGCCTGCAGGTATTGGCGCAGTTTGGTCTCGATCCACACGCCGCGCGCCGCGTCGGCGAACTGCCCGAAGGCAGCCGGAAGCTGCTCGACATCGCGCTGGCGGTGGCGTTGCGGCCGCGACTGCTCCTCATGGATGAACCGACAGCTGGTGTCAGCACCGAGGACAAATTCGAGGTGATGGATACGCTTCTCGGCGTGCTCGGCGGCAGCGGGATCACAACTATCTTCGTCGAGCACGACATGGATGTCGTGCTCCGCTACAGCCAGCGCGTTTTGGTTTTCGACCAGGGATTGGTTATCGCGGAGGGCGAGCCCGCCGCCGTGCTCGCCGATCCCGAAGTGCGCAGAGCAGTGCTGGGCCATGCCTGACGACATGTTGAACCTTGCAGGTGTCAAGGTGGCCATCCAAGGCGCTGACGTGCTGCGGGGCGTCTCGCTCGTCGTCCCGCGCGGCGGTCTGGTCGCGCTAGTGGGCCGCAACGGCGCGGGCAAGACCACCTCGCTCAGAAGCGTGATGGGGCTCCTTCCGCTGTTAGCGGGGCGGATCAGCGCGGACGGCATCGACCTCGCGCAGATCCCGGCGTTCCGGCGCGCGCACTTGGGCATCGGTTACATGCCCGAGGACCGGCGGCTCATCGGTCGACTCACGGTCGCCGACAATCTCCTGCTGCCGGCGTGGTCCGGCGGCCCTGCGAACGCATCGGGTCGCCTCGATTACGTTTACGGACTCATGCCCGACCTTGCGGCTCTCGCCAGTCGGCGGGCGGCGCAGTTGAGCGGCGGGCAGCAGAAAATGGCCGCGCTGGCGCGTGCGCTGATGAGCGCCACCAAGCTGCTGCTGCTCGACGAGCCCTTCGAAGGCCTGTCCCCCGGGATGGGCGAGAAGCTTGCGGCGACGATCCGCGAGGTGCAGCGGACCGGGTTATCCATCCTGGTGGCCGAATCCGACGTGAAGCGTGTCGGGTTCGTAGAGCGGACCTACACGATCGAGCGGGGTGAGATCGTCCACGAGGTCGCTGCCGCCTAGCGCGCGGCGCTTCCGGAGGAGTAGGCAAATGAATTCAACTAACCCAAGCGCACAAGCAAGCGCGGGGACCCCGGCGACGCGCCTGCGCGATCTGATCACCGGCTTCGTGCTCTCGTGGAAAATGGGGTCAGTCAACATAACTCCGCCGGCCCCCAGCCTGAACTCTTGCAGAGAACACATCCCGCGCGATCTCGGCAGCCTGCGCATGCGGGTCGTATTGCGGTGAATAAAAGTACACCTTCTCGGACCCATGCGTGGGTCGCTCGATGAGTTGATTCGTGTAACCCCGAGCGCCACTTGAAGTGACCTCCGCGCCGGCCACGCGTTGGCCATTCCGAAGTTGAAGCGTAACGCGCTTGGCGCCGTTCGGCTCCGATGCGAAATGCAGATCTAGTGAACAGTTCCCTACTACCGAAGTCGTTAGGGTGCAAGGGTGGCTTGAGTTGCTTGGCGAGATCCGGGGCGCCGGCCGCAATCTTCTTAACGGTTCTGTCAACTTAACACCGATACGCTTGGAGGATGCCGACATATTGGCGAGCCGGTCGTCGATGAGCCGTATTTCCGATCAGATCGCGGGTCGCGGGTGGATAACTTCGCGCCATTGCGTAAAGCGGCGACGCATGATCTCGCGGTAGTTCACGGCAGCCAGTAAATGCCGTCCGGGACGGAAGAATGATCCAATCACCCCGAAAACTGAGAGGAATCTCTGTGCATGCCCAGGGGATTTGAAGCCTCTCATGCGATGTTCCCGCTCCCGGGTGAGCTGGTGTGAATTCTCCGCTCGGTTGTTCAACCCTTTGTCCCGGCGATGTTCGACAGATGGCAACACTTCGGCCTTGGCCGCCGCATAACTACCCAGTTTGTCGGTGATGATGACTCGCGGCACGTACCGCATAGCTTTGAGCAACTTGCGAAAGAATTTCCTAGCCGCCGGCTTGTTCCGGCGCGACTGCACCAGAATATCGAGTACCTCTCCGTCCTGGTCTACCGCACGCCACAAATACTGCAACCGGCCATTGATCTTCAGAAAAACTTCATCCAGATGCCAACGGTCACCGGGTCGAGGGCTGCGCGAGCGCAGCCGTCTGGCGTAGAGGTGGCCAAACTTCAAGCACCACTCGCGCACCGTTTCATACGTCACGTCTACCCCGCGCTCATGCATCATCTCCTCCACGTCGCGGTAGCTCAGGGTGAAGCGGAAATAGAGCCACACGCAGCGGCTGATGATCTCGGACGGGAAACGGTGACGGTAATAACTTGGCGCGCAGGGGTTCACGGACGCAGTACATCAGCAATCAGTTAAGCTGACAATGCGATTGCGGATACAAAAGAACTGGCAGATCATTGTAAAAGCAATGGATTTCTAAGCCTCTGTGTTACTGAAACGGCGGCTACGCGTCAGAGCTGATAATCAAGCGGGAGGTAGACATGATAGAGAGCCTTTCTGATTATTTCGGAGGGAACGGTTTCATGCCGCACGGTCATTGTTTCCTCTGGACGCCATCGCTGCTATGGAGCTATGTCATAGCTGACTCCGTCATCGCGGCGTCCTATTACACGATTCCGGTCGCGCTGTGGTACTTCGTCAAGAAGCGGCAGGATCTCCCCTTCAGCTGGATTTTCGTGCTGTTCGGTGTCTTTGTGATGGCCTGCGGTACCACCCACATTTTCGCGATCTGGAACATATGGGAACCCAATTACTGGGCCGACGCGGGAGTCAAGGTGCTCACTGCGGTTGCGTCGGTCGTGACCGCCATCCTACTGTGGCCACTGATACCGCGGGCACTCGCGATCCCGAGTCAGGAACGGCTCAAGCGTACAAACCAGGAGTTACAAAATGAAGTGATCCGCCGTCATCAGGCGGAAACGGCGCTGCGGGAAAATAACAGCGCCTTGGAAGCGCGCACTGCACAGCTCGAAGCCGTCAACAGAGAGCTTGAGGCATTCAGCTATTCGGTGTCCCACGACCTGAGAGCGCCTCTGCGCCACATCGATGCCTTTTCGAAGCTTCTTCTCAAAGAGTCCAAGAGTTTCAATGACACCGAGACGCACTATCTCGACGCAATCACCCAGTCGGCCACCAAAATGGGCAAGTTGATTGACGATCTGCTCGCTTTGTCACGCACGGGCCGTGTTGCTATTCGTGAGCAACCCGTCGATCTGAACATCGTTGTCGAAGCGGCGCGCAGCGAGTGCCTGCCCGCACGCGGAGGGGATTCCATAGATTGGCGATTAGGTAGTCTGCCGACTGTCCGAGGGGACGCGGACCTATTGCGGGTGGCTTTCACGAACCTGCTCTCCAATGCCGCGAAGTTTACCCGTGGGCGTGACCGACCAATCATCCAGGTCGATTCTCAACCCGGCAACGGCGATGAAGTGATCGTCGCGGTAAAAGACAACGGGGCGGGCTTCGATCCCCGCTATCAGGACAAGCTGTTCGGCGTTTTCCAACGTCTGCACCGGGACGACGAATTCGAAGGCACCGGCATCGGCCTTGCAACCGTGCGGCGCATTGTCGAACGACTTGGTGGCCGCGTCTGGGCCGAGGGCAAGCTTGATCAGGGCGCGTCCTTTTTCGTCGCCCTGCGGCGCGCGTAAGGGGGGTAAGAGCGATGAGAGCGAAAAGCGTTCTCCTTGCAGAGGACAGTGCCCTCGACGCAGAACTCACCCTTAAAGCCCTGCAACCATATCGGCTTACGAATAAAGTCGACGTGGTCAGAGATGGCACCGAGGCGCTTGACTACCTATACTGCCGTGGCCCTTTTGCCGACCGGGAACCGGGCAATCCTGTCCTCATCCTGCTCGATCTGAAGATGCCAAAGGTGGACGGCCTCGAAGTACTGCGGCAGATCAGGACCGATCCAACGCTAAGGCTCGTCCCGGTGGTGGTGCTCACCTCCTCGCGGGAGCAGCAGGATATCGTGGACAGCTATCAGTTGGGCGTCAATGCGTACATTGTCAAGCCGGTGGAATACGAAAAATTTATCGAAGCTGTCCGACAACTCGGCTTGTTTTGGCTGCTGATGAATGAGCCGCCCCTGGACTAAATCCAGCGCCCGGAGGCGTGTTTCCGGACTCTCATCCAATACATCGTGACGCGGGTGCGCGAGACGGTGGAGGGTCTCGCGCAGGAAAGGGGACAGGGACTGCCGGCGATGCGCATCGGGGTGCACACGTGGGCGATGGTGATGCGAAACGGGGACTGTACGATCCCGCACGATCGTGCGGATGCGCATTGGTCGACGGTGTACTACACCGACGCGGGGAACGCGGACGAAGGGGAGCATCCTGACTCGGGGTTGCTCGCGCTCGTCGATCCGCGGCACGGGGGGCGGCCGATGCCGGGCCTCGACCTCCTCGGCGCGACCTTCACCGCGCGGCCGCAAACGGGACGGCTGCTGGTTTTTCCGGGGTGGCTGCTCCACTACGTGAACGTCTACCGTGGGCAGCGGCCGCGCGTGGCGGTCTCCTGCAACGTCACCTTCGAACTGGCTTCGCCGTTGCGGGAACGGTCACTCCAGCGAGCCGATCCCAGTACCGCCCACCTATCCTTCGCCTAACCCGCAGCTTCCAGTTTTTTCCAGAGACAGGCGCCCTTGGCGACCTTGTCGATGTCGTCGAGCTGACGGGTATGCTCGACAAGCTCTTCCGGTGTCGCGCGCACCACGATCAATTCCACGTCCGCGGTCGAAAACGCGCTGTCGAGTACCGGCGAAGAGGCCTCGCCAATGTCCATCAGCAGGCTGTCCTGGCCGCGCGTCATGGATAGATAGACTTCCGCCAGCAGGCGCGCATCCAGCAGCGCACCGTGCAGCGAACGCGCGGAATTGTCGATCTGGTAGCGTTCGCACAATGCGTCGAGCGAATTGCGTTTCCCGGGATGCAACCCCTTGGCCATTTTCAGCGTGTCGGTCACTTGCGGGCAGTAATGCTTTACGGATTTCAACTCCAGCAGTCCGAGCTCGTGATCGAGAAACGCCATATCGAACGGCGCGTTGTGAATGATCAGTTCCGCGCCCTCGATGAATTCGAGCATTTCTTTTGCCACTTCACGGAATTTCGGCTTATCGGCAAGAAATTCGATCGTGATGCCGTGTACCTCCATCGCACCGGCGTCGATTTCACGTTCCGGGTTCATGTACTGGTGGTAGTGCTTGTCGGTGAAACGGCGATTGATGATCTCCACCGCCGCGATTTCGATGATGCGGTGCCCCAGTGCGGGATCCAGCCCAGTGGTTTCCGTGTCGAGGATGATCTGGCGCATACGCTTGAGGGGCTAGGGGCTAGGGGTAAGGTAAGCTGTGCTTCGCATTTTCAGAATTCCGCCTTTGATAGTTTTCTTCCCTAGCCCCTAGACCCTAGCCCCTGCGCGCAGGACTTCTGCGACGCCCTGGTTCGCAAGTTCGTCTGCTTTTTCGTTGCCCGGATCACCTGCATGTCCCTTGACCCAGACCCACTCGATCTTGTGATCGCGCACCAGTTCATCGAGGCGTTGCCATAGGTCGACATTCTTCACCGGCTTCTTGTCCGCGGTGCGCCAGCCGCGCTTCTTCCAGTCGTGAATCCAGAGCGAGATGCCATTGTGCACATACTTGGAATCGGTGTGCAGGCGCACCGTACAACTGCGCTTGAGCGAGCCGAGCGCCTCGATCACCGCCATCATCTCCATGCGGTTGTTGGTCGTCTCCGCCTCACCGCCGCAGAACTCCTTCTCGTGATCGCCCCATTTCATCCACACCCCCCAGCCACCCGGACCGGGATTGCCCTTGCATGCGCCGTCGGTGTAAACATCGACCACGCCGCTCACTGCGGATCTCCGGCCGCGTGATTTCTCCGGGCCGCCATGGCGTCGTCACGCCCATTGGTTTTGTGGGGCACCGCGGCCAGCGCTTTTTTCTTCACCTGGACCGTCTTCCATTGCGGCGTGATGAGGCGCATACCCTGCACGCGCTTGATGCCGTGCAGGTAGTAGACGCCGCCGGCAAACGGCCACCAACGATCGCCCGCCGCTTCCATGAAATTCCACCGGCGCGACCATTTTTCACTGGTGAGGGGAGGTGCATAACTGCACATGCGTCCGCCGGCCAATTCGAAGCCCAACAGCGCCATCCAGTCCTTGATTCTCGGTAGATTGATGAACTGTCCGCACCATGGAAAAACGCCGTCGCGCCGTGCTGCCAGACGGCGCACCCCCCACAGGCTCCAGGGATTGAATCCCGAGAGAACGACGTGGCCCTCAGGCATCAGGATGCGCGAAACCTCGCGCAGAACCTGGTGTGGATTGCTGCTGAACTCGAGGGTGTGCGGCAGGACCACGAGATCGACCGAGGAGGTCTGCAGCGGCAATGCACCGGGATCGGAACGCAGGCGAACCGGACCGTCGCTGCCGATCACGCAGCGAAACGGCATACGGTTGGTGCGCAGGTACGGATATTCCGGAAGGCCGAGTTGGATGGCATTGAAGCCGAATACGTCGGCCAGTTCACGGTCGAAGTACTGCAACTCGGTATCGAGAAGACGGACACCCAATGGCGTGGAAAACCATTCGGAGAGACTGGCCGGCTCGACGTGGATTGACATTCAGTTTTGCAGAATCAAAGATACCGGCATGGATATCACCACCATCATTCCGATACGCGCGTTTCAGGACAACTATATCTGGTGTCTGCGCCGCGGTTCCGCTGCCGTCGTAGTCGACCCCGGCGATGCCAATCCGGTCCTCGATTATCTGTCGAACGAAAACCTGCGGCTCGCCGCGATACTGACGACCCACCATCACGCCGATCACGTCGGCGGCAACACCGTTTTGCTGTCGAAGTATAACGTACCGGTGTTCGGCCCGGCGCACGAGAAGATTCCCGGCGTCACGCGGGCATTGCGGGAAGGCGACACCATTGAAGTGCCCGGCGCAGGCCTTCACCTTCGGGTGTTCGATATCCCCGGCCATACCGCGGGGCACATCGCCTATTACGGCGATGGCGTGCTGTTCTGCGGCGACACCTTGTTTTCCTGCGGCTGCGGAAGATTGTTCGAGGGTACCGCCGCGCAAATGCACTCATCGCTTTCCAAACTCGCAGCGCTTCCCGGCAACACGCTCGTGTATTGCGGCCACGAATACACGCTGTCAAATCTGCGCTTTGCCCGCGCCGCCGATCCGGGCAACCCTGCGATCGATGAGCGCGAGGCATCCGCGCGGGCGGCACTTGCGGATGGAAGACCCTCGCTTCCCTCGACGATCGAATCCGAACTGGCGTCGAATCCGTTTTTGCGCAGCGGCGACCCCGGCGTGGCAACATCAGCCAGCCGTTTTGCAGGCCGCGCCATGACCAATCCGGTCGAAGTGTTTGCGACCCTGCGCAAATGGAAGGATGGGTTTTAGCAGACCCTGCCATGGCCGACCAAAGAACAAGCCCAGGTCTAAAGTTTACCTTGACTGGGCCGAATGCTCTGTTAACATACAATCAAAATATCAATATCTTGCGTAAGAAAATGAAGAAACTACTTACGATTCTGGCCGGCGTCTGTGCCACTCTGGCCGCCTCACCGCTCCAAGCCGAAGAAGCCGCTACACCCTCCCCGGCATCAGTCGACTCCAGGCCGGATTCGACCTCTGCTCCCGCTCAGGGAAACAACAGCGAGGTGAAGCCGGGTGCACCGGTCGAAACGCATCCTGAAGCGGCCACCACGGTACTTACGCCAGCCCCGGAAAGTCTCTGGAACCGCGTCCGTCATGGATTCGCTCTGCCCGAAATCGACAGCCCGCTGGTGGCACGCCATGAGGCATGGTTCCTGAATCACCCGGATTACTTCCAGCGCATGATCGAGCGCAGCCGCCTGTATCTCTATTTCATCGTCGAGGAAATCGACAAGCGCAACATGCCGATGGAGGTGGCACTGTTGCCGATGATCGAAAGTGCATACAACCCGATCGCTTATTCGCGCGCACGCGCGGTAGGGATATGGCAGTTCATGCCTTCGACCGGCAAACGCTACGGACTGCAGCAGAACTGGTGGTATGACGGACGCCGCGACGTGCTTGCCGCCACCCGCGCCGCAATGGACTACCTGGAGAAGCTGCACGAGGAATTCAGCGACTGGCAACTCGCGCTTGCCGCCTACAACTGGGGTGAAAACGGCGTGTCGCGGGCCATCGCTCACAACCGTGCCAAGCGCAAGCCAACAGCTTACGAGAACTTGCGCATGCCGCGCGAAACGCGCAACTATCTGCCCAAGCTGCAGGCCGTCAGGAACATCATCACCAATCCCGCGCTGCTGAGCTTCCCGCTCGAGGACATCCCCAATCAGCCGTATTTCACGGCAGTATCGACGCCGGAACATATCGACCTGCAGGTGGCCGCGCAACTGGCGGAAATGTCCGTCGATGATTTCCGCTCGCTCAATCCGGGGCACACGCGGCCGGTCATCGTGTCGAACGGTTCGCGCACGCTGCTGCTGCCTATCGACAAGGCAGGCATTTTCTCCGCCAACCTGAAGGGTTACGACCAGCCGCTGGTGTCGTGGCAAACGGTTACGCTGAAGAAAAACGAAAGCCCGGATTCGGTTGCAGCGAAATTCGGCATCACGCCGGCCCGCCTGCGCGAAATCAATGGTCTCAACCGTCACGTTACCGTCCGGCCCGGGCGGTCGCTGCTGGTACCGATGAACGAAGACGCGAATGCGTCGAACCTGGATGAGACCTGGAACAGTCCGGAATTCCAGGCGCCCGAGGACTTATACGGCAGCCGGGCGGTCTATCGCGTGAGAAACGGCGACAGCCTGTACTTGATCGCTTTGAAGCACCGCGTCACCGTGGCGGCCTTGAAGGAATGGAATCATCTGTCAGGCAACCAGCTGCGCATAGGTCAGCGCCTGACGATCTACAGCAACCCGCGCATTGCCCGCCGCTGATCCCTTCTGCCGGCTTGTCACTGGCGGATGAATCGATCCGACCACTTCACTCCAAAATTCCCGCCTCGCGCTCGTCCGCAACACTTACCCTCGGCACCGCCGATAGCAATGCCCTGGTATAGGCGTGCTGTGGTTTGCGCAAGATCTCGTCGGCACTGCCCTGCTCGACGATTTTTCCGAGATACATGACCGCCACTTCGTCGGCCAGATACTCGACGACCGACATGTTGTGGGTGATGAACAGATAAGCAATGCAAAGACGGCTCTGCAAATCGCGCAGCAGATTGAGGATCTGCGCCTGCACCGACACGTCGAGCGCGCTGGTCGGTTCGTCGCACACGATCAGCCTGGGCTCGACCGCGAGCGCGCGCGCAATCGCGATGCGCTGGCGCTGCCCGCCTGAGAATTCATGCGGGTAGCGGTATTTCATCTCCGCACCAAGTCCCACTTGCACGAGAATTGCATCCACCCGGGCGGCGCGCGAGTGCCTGTCACCGCTGACGCCCAGCGCGATCATGCCTTCCTCGACGATGTCCAGCACGCGCATCCGCGGATTGAGCGAGCTATACGGATCCTGAAAAATGATCTGAAAATCGCGGCGCCGGCCCCTTAGCTCCCCGGCGGACAGCGATGAAAGGTCGACTCCATCGATGCGGACGCTTCCGCCTGACAACGGTAGCAACTGCACGATGCCCTTGCCGACCGTGGTCTTTCCGGAACCCGATTCGCCCACGAGCGCCAGGGTACGGCCCGCGCGAACCGACAGCGAAATGCCATCCACGGCCTTGACGTGGCCGATGACGCGCTTGAGGATTCCCTTGCGAATCGGGAAATAGACCTTCAGGTCATCGACGGCAAGTAGCGGCGCATCCGTATCGGGATGAACCGGCCCGCAGGCGGCGGACTGTGCCACCGCAATGCCACTGCCTTCTTCTTCCTTTTTTCTCGCCGCTTCGCTGTACAAATGGCAACGCGCACCGTGATCCGATTCGACCGCGAACCAGGCAGGATGGGTCGTCCGGCAGAGGGGCCAGGCATAATCGCAGCGATCTGCGAAACGGCAACCATGAAACTCCGCGGTCAGTGGCGGAACTCGCCCCCGGATGACCGCCAGCGTTCGGTCTCGGGTCTGTCGATCCGGCATCGACGCGAACAGTTTGCGCGAGTACGGATGCGCCGGATTGCGGAAGAAATCCTCGCGTCGCGCCGACTCGACGATCTCGCCCGCGTACATCACAGCAACGTGATGCGCCATCTCGGAGACCACGCCCAGATCGTGCGTAATCAGCAGAATCGACATGCCCATCTTTTTCTGCAGACTCCGCAACAGATCGAGCACCTGCGCCTGGATCGTCACGTCGAGCGCCGTGGTCGGTTCATCCGCGATCAGCAGTCTGGGTTCGCAAGCCAGTGCAATCGCGATCATGACGCGCTGCTTCATGCCGCCAGAGAGTTGGAACGGATATTCGTGCACGCGGCTCTCCGGATCCGGCAAGCCGACCGCGTCGAGCAATTCCAGCACGCGGGCATCGACCGCACTGCCGCGCAACGTCGTATGCCGCAGCAGCACCTCGCCGATTTGCGAACCCACCTTCATTACCGGATTGAGACTGGTCCCCGGCTCCTGGAAAATCATGCCGATCCTGCTGCCGCGCACGTCCCGCATTGCCGCTTCCGGCAACTGTAGCAGCTCCTGGCCGTCGAGACGCACGGAACCCGACATGATCCGACCGGCATCCGGCAGCAGCCGCGCAATCGACAGCGCCGTCATGGATTTTCCGCAACCGGATTCGCCCAGCAGCGCGAATGTTTCGCCGCGACCGACCGAGAACGACACGCCGTCCACCGCGCGCACCACCCCCTCGCTGCCTGTCAGCCAGGTACGCAGATTATCAACTTGCAGCAGAGCGGCGGTCATCGTGGGTCAACGGCTGCGCGGCGCAGGCAGATACTTGGACAGGAAGGCCGGCGTTGCGAGCCGGCCCCTGATGCGCGGATCGAATGCATCGCGCACGGCATCGGCAAACAGATTGGCGGAGAGCACCAACAGCAGCATCAAGGAAAATGCCGACGCAAGCGACCACCAGACCATCGGATCGCGCGCCATTTCCATACGCGCCGTGTTGATCATGGTGCCAAAACTATTCATCGACGGATCGACGCCGACTCCCACATAGGAAAGAACCGCTTCCGCGAGAATCAGTCCGCTGAAATCCATGACAATGGCGATTAGCACGATGTGCATGACATTCGGCAGGATGTGGCGTGTGACGATGCGATAACCCGATACGCCGAAGGCACGCGCTGCCTGGATGTAATCGAGTTCCCGCAACTTGAGGGACTCGCCGCGAAGCAGCCGGCACAATCCGGTCCAGCTCGTGACTCCCAGGATCATGCACAACAGGAATAGCCGCGCGTCCGCGCGCTGGCTGGACGTCTGCAGCAATTCCCAGTCCTGATGGCGATCGATGACGCCTTGCAGGATCAGCACGGATGCGGCAATCAGGAGCACGCCGGGGATGGAATTGAGCGTTGTATAAATGTACTGGATGACGTCGTCCACCCATCCGCGCAGGTAGCCCGCGAGAATGCCGAATAGTAGCGCAAACGGCAGCATGACCAAGGTCGTCAATGTGCCGATCACAAGCCCGGTGCGAATGCTCTTGAGCGTCAGATAAAACACATCCTGGCCGACCTTGTCCGTGCCAAGTACATGATAGCGGGCGGACAGAACTATCATCGGCACAAACACCAGGAACAGCAGTCCGCTCGCGATCAGCATTTCCCGCCACGGCATCGTCGTATGGCCCCGCCAGATCGCCGACCAGGTCTCGCGCACGTTGTGGGCATGCCGGTGCGACAGCCATAGCGTCACGCAGAGCAGGAGGACATTCCAGGCGACGGCAGCGATAGCGACGCCCGCTACGATGCGCTTGAGGATATCCTGTCCGCGATCCCGCGCGGGCTCCTCGAGGTGCGCACCGCCATGCATGAGTCGCGGGAATATCCGGGCTTCGGTGCCATCGGGCAGCTCGACGGTTTCTTTCGAGAACAGATGCGTGGCAAGCGGCGCCGAATAGGTTTTCTCCCGCCTCTCTTTCAGCGGTGACGCAATTACGTCGAAAACGGAGATGACATCCACCGCATAGTTCGGCTTACCTGGCTCGCCTCCCGGGAGCCGTGGCCGGAAATGCACGGAATCGAGCACGCCGACCGTGACGAATGCGAGCAGGACAACGGCGGCTATCATGCCGCTGCGGCTGTGGCCCACCTTCTTCCATGGTGCCAACAGGTGCTCGTGCCTCGAAATATACCAGGCCGAAATCGCGACGACGGCGATTAGCACGAAAATCAGCGCATCAGTGATCAGAAAGACGGGCTTGAACGGCGTCATTGCAGTCGTATGCGCGGATCGGCGATGGTGTAGGAAATGTCGGTCAGGATCAGGCCGACGATGTAGAGCACCGAACCGAGGAAGACCATGGCGCGGACTACGGTGAAATCCTGGCTACTGATCGCATCAATGGTATAGCTTCCCAGGCCAGGAATGGCGAAGAAGGATTCCGTGATCAGGCTGCCCAGAAACAACAGCGGAATCGCAACCACCACACCAGTGAGGATCGGGATCATGGCGTTGTGCAGCACGTGGCGAAAGAGTACGCGCCATTCCGACAACCCTTTCGCACGGGCTGTCCGCACGTAATCACGATTGATCTCCTCAAGGAAGATGGTGCGGTACCAGCGCGCACTCGCCCCCACCCCGCCAATGATGCCGATGATCACGGGCAGCACCAGAAATTTCCAGGCATTCAGGCCTCCTGCATAGCCGGAAATCGGCACGAGATTCCAGAGTTTGCTGATCAGGTACTGGCCGCCAATGATGTAGAACAGGCCTGAAATGGACATTGCCACAATGCAGAACAGGACGCCCATGAAGTCGATGTAGGTCGCGCGGAAGAACGCCATCAGCAGAGCGAAGGTGATGAAAGTCAGTAGCCCGACGGCGAATACCGGAAGCGCGATTGCCAAGCTGGGCATCATGCGGCTGCGGATTTCATGGGCGATGTCGCGCCCATCCTCCGCGTGACCGAAGTCGAACCAGAACAGCGGCACCGACTTCTCGAAAAAAATCGTGTCGGTGACTTTTTTTACGCCGCTTGCCTGCGAGTTGAAGAAGCTCGGCTTGTCGTAACCCCGCTCCTGTTTCCACCTCATCACCGCTTCGTCGCTCACGCGTTTCTGCCCAAGCTGCATGCGCGCCATGTCGTCAGGCGAGTTGACGATGAAGAACAGCAGGAAAGTCAGCACGTTCACCCCGATCAGGATCGGGATGGCATAAAGCACGCGGCGGACGAGATAGGTGATCATGGTCGAGGAATTACGCCGCTCGCAGCTTGCCGCTCGCGCGTTCGCGGTTTCGGTAGGACATCACCGCGGGCGTCAATGCCAGCGCAAGGACTGCAAGGAGAGCAACGATCGGCCACGTGACGGGATGATTCCACGCAGCCCGCATGTTCTCCCGTAAACGCGGATCGATGCGCTGGTACTTCAAACCGTTGTTGGCCATCTTGTTCGGCTTGCGGTTGTATACCCAGGCATGCGCCAGCGTGTAGTCTTTCGGGTAAAGCATGTACACCCAGGGCGCATCGTTGCGCAGGATTTCGACCATGCGATCGATCAGCGCCTGGCGCTCGGGGCCGTTCTCCATGACCTGCATGCGGTCGAACATGCGGTCGAATTCCGGATTCGCATAGTTCGCGGCGTTCTCGCCGCTCTTGACGCGGGACTGCGGACCATAGAACAGGAACAGGAAGTTCTCCGGATCGGGATAATCCGCGTTCCAGCCGAAAAAGAAGAGCTGCGCTGTTCCCTTGCGGATCTTGTCCTGGAAACGGTTGAAGTCGCTGTTTCGCACCACCATCTGCAGGTCGATCTTCTGAAACTGCTTTGTTAGCCAGTCTATGCGCGACTTTCCGCCGACACCGCTCAGGGTGGTGTCGAAGTAGATGATCAGCGGCTTGCCGGTGGCCTTGTCGATGCCGTTGGGATAGCCTGCCTCGGCCAGCAACTTCTTCGCATAGTCGTCCGATTTTCGCTGGGGCTTGCCGTCAACCCAGTCGTAGACATACGGGTTCATGCCTTCCTTGCCGTCGCGATAACCGAATATTCCGGGCGGAATCGGTCCCTGTCCGGGTATGCCGCGCCCATTGGTAAAGATCGAGATGAACTCTTCCTGGTCGATCGCGATGGAAATGGCCTGCCTGAGCTTGCGATTGCGCTCGGACTCACCCCCGACGATGGGGTCGAGCATGTTGAATCCCATGTACATGACCGAGGTTGCCACGGAAGTTTGCAGTCGTATGCCCTGGTTGCGCATCCCTTCCACGAGCGCGACTTCGCCGCTGGATGTCATCTGGATGGTCTGGTCGAAGCTGTCGGAAGTGATTCCCGACGCGTCATAGTAACCCTGCAAAAACTTGTTCCAGTACGGAATCGCTTCCTTTTCGAGGCTGAAAACCGCCTTGTCGACGAACGGCATAGTCTTGCCGGCATCGTCGAGTAGGCCCTCTTCCTTGTCGCCTGCCTCCCCTTCTGACGGGTAGGGCTCACCCGCAAAGTTCGGATTGCGCTCCATGACCATCATGCGATTCGGATCGTTCACCGTCAGCATGTACGCGCCGGTGCCGATCGGATACCAGTCCAGGGAAAGATTCTTGCCGTCGGTCATGCCCGGTTGCGAATAAAAACGTTCGGCTTCCCAGGGGACCGGGGCGAAGAACGGCATCGCCAGCCAGTAGACGAATTGCGGATACTTGCCTTTCAGGCGGATGCGGTACGTATGGCTGTCGACGACCTGCACGCCGTCGAGCGGAAACTGCATGAGATCGAGGTAGCCGTCCTTCGGCGTCGTTTTCGCTGCCTGCTGCAGCTTTGCGGCGTAGTCCTTGAGCCCGACGATGTATTCGCTGATCAGGCCGAAAATCGGCGAGTGCAGCTTCGGATGCGCGAGGCGTCTGATCTGGAATGCGTAGTCGTCGGCAACCAGCTCCCGTGTGCCGGTGTATTTGAAATCGCTCAACTCGTAGACGTGCCTGAGATCTTCGCGCGCGAGCTGGTGATACCGGTATTTTCCGGTTTCATCCTTCGCCAGCGCCGGATGCGGCTGGTACATGATGCCGGGACGAATGTGAATCTCGTAGACGCTGTAGGCCACCTTGTCGCCCGGTGCGGTCTCCGGCAATTTTCGATCGGACGCGTCGTAATAGATCGATTTCGGAATATCGGTGGCCGCCAGCGTGGTCAGCTCATAGGGCCGCTTCAGATAGTGGTATTGCAGCGGCGGCATGTAGATCTGCGCCGTGAATACCGCCTCGTTCTCCGCATAGGACTGCACCGGATCGAGATGTTTGGGCCTTTCGGAAAACGACGAATAGAGGATGTTCTTGCCGGCTTCCTGTGCCGGATAGGGATCGTTCCATGGTCCGCTGCAGCCGCCGAGCACTGCCGGCAGCACCAGCGCCACGATTGTTATTAGCCCTTTCATCGCGGCCAAGTGTAGCGGAATCCCCGCCAGCGGTTAATTGTCTTGCAACCCGGCAGTGGCCGCATTGGGGGTTTCGCTATAATGAGAAGGATTTCCACGGGAAACCACCATGGCATTTCTCCAGAACAAAAACATATTGATCACCGGATTGCTGAGCAGCCGCTCCATCGCCTATGGCATCGCCAAGGCCATGTGCCGCGAGGGTGCACGGCTTGCCTTCAGCTATCAAGGCGAGCGGGTAAAGGATCGCGTAGTCGAACTGGCTGCCGAGTTCGACAGCAAACTGGTGCTTCCGTGCGACGTGGCCAGCGACGCTGAGATCGATGCGTTGTTCGCCGAGCTCAAGAAGCATTGGGATGGCCTCGACGGCATCATTCATTCGATCGCCTTCGCGCCGCGCGAAGCGCTCGCCGGCGACTATCTGGAATCCGTCAGCCGGGAAGCATTCCGCATCGCCCATGACGTCAGTTCGTACAGCTTTGCCGCGCTGGCCAAGGCCGGACTGCCGATGATGCAGGGCCGCAACGCAGCGCTGCTGACACTGACTTATCTCGGTGCGGAGCGGTCTTTCCCGAGTTACAACGTAATGGGGCTCGCCAAAGCCAGCCTCGAAGCGAACGTGCGCTACATGGCGCAGAGCCTTGGGCCAAAGGGCATTCGCGTAAACGCCATCTCTGCCGGGCCGATCAAGACGTTGGCTGCAGCGGGCATCGGCAGCTTCGGGAAGCTGTTGTCGCTCTGTGAGAAGCAGTCGCCGTTGCGCCGCAACGTAACCATCGACGAAGTCGGCAATACGGCTGCGTTCCTATGCAGCGATCTCGCCAGCGGCATCACCGGCGAAATCACTTACGTCGACGCGGGCTTCAATACTACGGCAGTCGGTCAGATCGAATAAAAAGAAGCCCGCACGGGTCACCATGCGGGCTTTTTGTGCGCCAGATTCGATCAGGAACCCTGATCCAGTTTTTTCTTGTCGACCTTGACGTCGGCGCGTTCGCGCAGACTGGCGAGATAGGCGATGTACTGCTCCTGCCCGATCATCTGCGTCAACTGCTTCGCCAAAGCCTTGCGCTGCTCGGGATTGGCATCGGTGACGTCCTTGACCTTGGTAACGCGATAGATCACGAACCTGCCCTGCGAGACAGGGACACCCGTATACGCAGGCAGCTTGGCTGTGTCGGCACCGAACACGGACTGCGCGGCTTCAGGATGCAAGCCCTGGCGCTTCTGCAGCGTGACCGTCTGTTCCGCGGACCATGCCAGTGCAACGGGTTCGCCCTTCTTCAGTTTATCGAGCGCCGCACGACCTTCCTTTTCCGCGAGCTGCGTTGCCGCCTGGTCTGCCAGATGCTGCAAAATATCCTTGCGCACCTGGTCCAGCGGCAATCCTTCGGACGGTTTGTGCTCGATGACGCGTGCCGCCAGCAACATGTTCGGCTGAATTTCGATCGCCGACGTGTTGTGCTTGTTCTTGAGCACTTCATCGGAGAATAACGCCGCCAGCAATTTGTCGTTGTTGAGCAGCGGATTCGGGTTGCCCCCGGCACGGCTCACCCAGTCGCTTTTCTGCAAAATCAGCTTCAGCGCATCGACGGTCGGCTGCAGACTGTCGAATTGCTCGTACACCAGATTGTTGAAATTATCGGCCGCTTCCGCGAAGGCTTTGCCCGCCTTGGGCTTGCGCACTTCGACTTCGATCTGAGCCTTGACGGCCTCCAGCGGCGTACTCTGCATGGACTTGATCGCATCGAGGCGAATGATGTGATAACCGTACTGCGTCTCGACCGGCCCTGCGATGTCTCCGACTTTCATCGAAAAAGCGGCTTCGTCGAAAGGTTTGACCATCAACCCGCGTCCGAAAAAACCCAGATCGCCGCCTTTCTCGGCGGATCCCGGATCCTTGGAAAATTTCGCCGCGAGCTCGCCGAATTTCTTCGGGTTCGCCTTCGCCTGCTTGAGCAGATCCTCCGCTTGCGCTTTGGCCTTGGCCTTTTCTTCAGGGCTGGCAGTCGCCGCGGCCGGTATCAGGATGTGGCTGGCACGGCGTTCTTCAGGCGTTTGAAACCGGCTCTGGTTCTCCAGATAGAATTTCTTGATCTCCTCGTCGCTGACCTGGATGCTGCGCTGATACGCCTCCAGGGACAGCACCACAAATTCGATCCTGACCCGCTCCGGAACCAGGAACTCGCCCTTGTGTTCCGCGTAGTATTTCTCGGCGTCCGCATCGGAAATTTTCACCTGCCTGCGATAATTTGCCGGATTGAATACGACCTGACCGACTTCCCTTTCCTGCTCGCGGATTTTCAGTAGCCGATCCGCCACCGAGTCAGGTATGAAAGCAGAGCCGGAATAAACGCTGCGCACCTGCTCGAGCATGATGTTCGTGCGCGCCTGGTTCTCAAACATCGCGGGGGTCAATCCCTGTCCCTGTAGCAACTGGCGATAGCGCTCGCGCGAGAACTTGCCCGACTGGTCGTGAAATGCCTCGACTGCGGCGATCATGCCCTGCAGCTCGGCATCCGAAATCGTCATGCCGGCTTTCGCCACATGCGACAGCGTTACCTTGCGCTCGATCAACTCGTTCAGCACCGACTCCCTGAGCTGCGGGCTGTTAAGCAGCGACGGATCCGGATTGTTGCGCGTCATCTCGCGCATTTTTTCCTGTGCCTGGCGCAATGCCTGGGAATACTCAACCTCGGAGATGCGAGTGTCGCCGATCCTGGCGAGCGAACCTCCGGTATCGGTGTTGCGGAAATAAAAATCGATGCCGAACAGCGCAAATGGCGGGACGATAAGTACCAGCAGCGCGATCTGCAGCCAGCGTTTGTGCTTGTAGACGAAATCGTACATGGTCCTATCCAGAGTCCAGGGTAGTCGCGGAGCCGAGAGTATGCCCGAACCGGCGGGGCGATGCGGACGCGGCTCCGATCCCGGACAACAAAATGAAAAAGGCGAACTCTCGTTCGCCTCCCAGGGTCTGGCGGAGTGGACGGGACTCGAACCCGCGACCCCCGGCGTGACAGGCCGGTATTCTAACCAACTGAACTACCACTCCTTGTCCTGCACGTCAGTTCCGCTGGTGGGTGCTGAGGGGCTCGAACCCCCGACATTCGCCTTGTAAGGGCGACGCTCTACCAACTGAGCTAAGCACCCGTTGCAGGCGCGAATTCGCACCGCGGCGCTGCATGGTTTTCTGTCCCCAGACTCACGCGGAGTCAATTGATGCGGCCCAACGAAGCGCGCTAGTTTACTGCATCCTTCAGGGCTTTGCCAGCGCGGAACTTCGGCACTTTTGCAGCCTTGATCTTGATGGCCGCACCGGTGCGCGGGTTGCGACCACTGCGTGCCGCGCGTTTGCCAACATAAAAAGTACCGAATCCGACGAGCGTCACCATTCCGCCTTTTTTGAGCGAGATCTGGATTGCCGCCACGGCACCGTCGAGCGCACGGCCAGCGGCTGCCTTCGATATATCGGCGGACTTCGCAATGGCCTCAATGAGTTCGAATTTGTTCACTAAATCCCCTTTCGCTTTTTCGTTGATGAGAAAAACAGGAAACTGCATTCGACTGAAGGCCGACGACAGAGGAATTTTCTTGAAGTTTTGATCCCCGGACATGCTTTATAGCAAGGTGAAAATCGGCGTGTCAAGCGCGTTCCCGGTGGGTCCGGCGATATGGCGCGCGCGCAGCACACAAAAAAACGGGAATGCTAATCGCATTCCCGTCTACTCTCTCACGAATGTTTCAGTGTTTGACGGCGGCTATCGCTTCATTCGAATCCACTTTGGGGATCGCTACCGGCTCGGTTTTTTCCGGCAACGGCTCCGGTTTGCGTTCGAGTGCCAGCTCCAGCACTTGATCGATCCACTTCACCGGATGGATTTCCAGGCGGTTCTTGACGTTATCCGGAATCTCGGTGAGATCCTTCACGTTCTCTTCCGGAATCAGCACTGTTTTGATGCCGCCGCGATGCGCCGCCAGCAGCTTCTCCTTGAGGCCGCCGATCGCCAGGACTTCTCCGCGCAAGGTGATTTCACCGGTCATCGCAACATCCGCCCGAACTGGAATCCCTGTGAGTGCCGACACCAGCGACGTCGTCATCGCGATACCGGCGGATGGACCGTCCTTCGGCGTTGCGCCCTCCGGAACGTGCACGTGGATGTCGCTTTTTTCGAACGCGTCGTCCTTCACCCCGAGACGAGACGCGCGCGTACGAACCACGGAGCGTGCCGCCTCCACCGATTCCTTCATGACGTCGCCGAGCGAGCCGGTACGCTGGATGTTGCCTTTGCCAGGCATCACCACCGTTTCGATCGTGAGCAACTCGCCGCCCACCTCGGTCCACGCCAGTCCGGTCACCTGTCCGACCTGGTTGTTTTTCTCGGCCAGCCCGTAGGTAAAACGACGCACTCCAAGATAGTGGTCGAGATTGCGCGCCGATACCGTGACCCGCGTCTCGCGCTTTTTGGTCAGTAACGATTTCACCACCTTGCGGCAGATCTTGGAGATTTCACGCTCCAGACTGCGCACGCCGGCTTCGCGGGTGTAATAGCGAACGATGTCGCGTATCGCACTTTCGGAAACTGCAATCTCGCCTTCCCTGAGTCCGTTGTTCTTCACCTGCTTGGGCAGGAGATAGCGCATCGCGATGTTGATCTTCTCGTCCTCGGTATAGCCGGACAGGCGGATCACTTCCATGCGGTCCAGCAGCGGGGCCGGAATGTTCATGGTATTCGCGGTCGCCACGAACATCACATCCGACAAGTCGTACTCGACTTCGATGTAATGATCGACGAACTTGTCGTTCTGCTCCGGATCGAGCACCTCGAGCAGCGCCGAAGCCGGATCGCCGCGAAAGTCCTGTCCCATCTTGTCGACTTCGTCAAACAGGAACAGCGGGTTGCGCACCCCGACCTTGGCCATGTTTTGCAGCAGCTTGCCTGGCATGGAACCGATGTAGGTACGGCGATGGCCGCGGATCTCGGCTTCATCGCGCACGCCGCCGAGCGACATGCGTGTGAATTTGCGATTTGTGGCCCGCGCGATCGACTGGCCAAGCGAAGTCTTGCCGACGCCCGGCGGCCCGACCAGGCACAGTATCGGCGCCTTGAGTTTGTCGACGCGCTGCTGGACCGCGAGATACTCGACGATGCGTTCCTTCACCTTTTCCAGGCCGTAGTGGTCGGCATCCAGAACCTCCTGGGCCTTCATGAGATCGTTGCTGATCTTGCTCTTCTTCTTCCAGGGCAGCCCGACCATCGTCTCGATGTAGTTGCGCACGACAGTCGCTTCCGCGGACATCGGCGACATCAGACGCAGCTTCTTCAATTCCGATTCGGCCTTGGCCCTGGCTTCCTTGGGCATGTGCGCCGCCTTGACGCGTTTTTCCATCTCGTCGAGGTCGGCACCCTCTTCCATGTCGCCGAGTTCCTTCTGGATCGCCTTGACCTGTTCGTTCAGGTAATACTCGCGCTGGCTCTTCTCCATCTGGCGCTTGACGCGCCCGCGGATGCGGCGCTCGACCTGCAGGATGTCGAGTTCGGCTTCCATCAGCGACAAGAGGTGCTCGAGACGTATTTTGACCTCGAACATCTCCAGCACCGCCTGCTTCTGATCGAGCTTCAACGGAAGGTGCGCAGCGACGGTATCGGCAAGCCGACCCGGCTCGTCGATGCCCGACAAGGAAGTCAGGATTTCCGGAGGGATCTTCTTGTTGAGTTTCACGTACTGGTCGAACTGCGTGAGCATGGCCCGGCGCATGGCTTCGACTTCGGTGGATTCGATCGCGTCCGCCGGGATTGGTACCGCTTCCGCCAGGTAATGCGTCTTCTCATCCGTGACCGCAACCACGCGCGCACGCTGCACGCCCTCGACCAGCACCTTCACCGTGCCGTCGGGCAGCTTGAGCATCTGCAGGATGTTGGCGACACTGCCGATATCGTAAAGATCTTCCGGAGAAGGCTCGTCCTTGGCGGCCGATTTCTGGGCCACCAGCAGGATGCTCTTGCCCGATTCCATTGCCGTCTCGAGCGCCTTGATCGACTTCGGGCGCCCAACGAACAGGGGGATCACCATGTGCGGGAATACCACCACGTCCCGCAAGGGAAGCAGCGGGTAGGTAACGACGTTTTCGGCAGGATCAGCGGGATAAGTCATTGGTCACCTAAAAGGACATCAATACGATCCAAGGTGGGGGGCGGCTTGGCCATTTCAACCTTACCGGTCAACACCCTTGTAATACGTCGGCTTCCCGCGAACAGATTCCGGCAGGAAGTTCGTTCCGCTTTTCCGCCATTTCCTCAGGCAGAACCGGCAACCTTGGGCTTATCCGAGTACAGCAGTATCGGCTGGGCATCACCCTTGATCATGCTCTCATCTACGACCACCTTCTCCACATTATTGAGCGAAGGCAGGTCATACATGATGTCGAGCAGGACCTGTTCCAGGATCGAGCGCAGGCCGCGTGCACCGGTACGCCTGGCGAGCGCCTTGACGGCCACCGCCTTCAGCGCCTCCGTTCGCACCTCGAGTTCCACCCCTTCCATGCTGAACATGCGCTGATATTGCTTCAGCAGAGCATTTTTGGGTTCCGTCAGAATTTGGATCAGCGCGGCCTCGTCAAGTTCATCGAGAGTGGCCACCACGGGCAGTCGCCCGACGAACTCGGGGATCAGGCCATACTTGATCAGATCTTCGGGTTCGACCCCGCGCAGCACTTCGCCAATGTCCTTGCGATTGTCCTTGCTTTTGACCTCCGCGCCGAAGCCGATGCCGCCCTTGTCCGAGCGGGCACGGATGATCCGGTCGAGTCCATCGAACGCTCCGCCGCAAACGAACAGGATGTTGGTGGTGTCCACCTGCACGAATTCCTGGTTCGGGTGCTTTCGGCCGCCCTGGGGGGGCACCGAGGCAATGGTGCCTTCGATCAGCTTGAGCAGCGCCTGCTGCACGCCTTCCCCGGAAACGTCCCTGGTGATCGAGGGGTTGTCGGACTTGCGCGAGATCTTGTCGATCTCGTCGATATAGACGATGCCACGCTGAGCCTTTTCGACATCGTAGTCGCACTTCTGCAGCAGTTTCTGGATGATGTTCTCGACATCTTCGCCGACGTAGCCGGCTTCGGTAAGCGTGGTCGCATCGGCCATCACGAAAGGCACGTTGAGCAGGCGTGCCAGCGTTTGCGCCAGCAGCGTCTTCCCGGATCCAGTGGGTCCGATCAGGAGAATGTTGCTCTTGGCGAGTTCGACGTCGTCTTTTTTCTGGACCGTCTTCAGCCGCTTGTAGTGGTTATAAACCGCGACCGAAAGAATCTTTTTGGCGATGTCCTGGCCGATGACGTATTGGTCGAGGCTTTCGCGGATCTCGTGCGGAACCGGAAGGTCGGATTTGACGCCCTTCCCGGCGGTCTCGGCATGGCTCTCCTCGCGGATGATGTCGTTGCACAGCTCGATGCACTCATCGCAGATGAAAACCGACGGGCCGGCGATCAGCTTGCGAACTTCGTGCTGGCTCTTGCCGCAGAAGGAGCAATACAGGAGCTTTTCGCCACCAGGTTTTTCAGACATATTTTCCTTTCATTCAACCCATCAGCCGGTTCGACGCGGGCATGCCGCCCAGCGTGACGCCGAACCTTCAGGCGGCCGCCGCAGATTCGCTGCGGCTGACCAGCACTTTGTCCACCAGACCGTACTTTACCGACTCTTCGGCGCTGAGGAAATTGTCGCGGTCGGTGTCGCGCTCGATGGACTCCACTTTCTGCCCGGTGTGCTTCGCCATCAGGTCGTTCAGGCGACCCCGCAGATACAGGATCTCGCGGGCATGGATCTCGATATCCGAGGCCTGGCCCTGAAACCCTCCCATCGGCTGGTGAATCATGACCCGCGAATTCGGCAGCGCAAAACGCTTGCCCTTCGACCCCGACGCGAGCAGGAATGCCCCCATGCTGGCGGCCTGGCCGATGCAAAGCGTGCTGACGTCCGGCTTGATGAATTGCATGGTGTCGTAGACCGCCAGGCCCGCGGAAACCGATCCGCCCGGGGAATTGATGTAGAAGGAAATATCCTTCTCCGGATTCTCCGACTCCAGGAAAAGCAACTGCGCAACGATCAGGTTGGCCGTCATTTCGGTAACCGGCCCGACCAGAAATACCACGCGCTCCTTGAGCAGGCGCGAGTAGATATCGTAGGCGCGTTCGCCCCGGCCGCTTTGCTCGATAACGATGGGCACCAGCCCGAGCCCCTGCGGTTCAGGGTAATAGCGATCTTGCATCATCATTGTGCGTTCCCCATCAGTTCGTCGAAGGCGGTCGGTTTGTCTTCGACTTTGGCATTCGATAGTGTCCACTGCACGACGTTGTCCTCGAGTACGATGGACTCCACTTCGCGCAACCGCTCCGGTTGCTGGTAGTACCAGCGCATCACCTCTTCCGGCTTCTCGTAGCTCTGCGCGTATTCCTGAATCACCGCCTTGATCTGATCCGGCTTTGCTTCGAGCTTGTGCAGCCTGACCATCTCGGCGAGGATCAGCCCGAGACTTACACGGCGGACCGCCTCGGGCTCGAACGCCTCCTTCGGCATCGGAATCTGATCAGCCTTGAGACCTCGTTGTTGGAGGTCGTGCCGCATATTCTGCATCAAGCGCTCGACTTCCAGGTCCAGCAGTGCCCGGGGCACTTCGATCTTGGTCGCGTCGAGCAGCGATTTCATGACCTGGTCCTTTACACGCGTCTCGGCGCGTCGCTTCACCTCGCGCTCCAGATTCGCCTTCACGTCCGCACGCATCTTCGACAGGTCGCCGTCGGCCACGCCCAGCGATTTGGCAAATGCCGCATCCGCCTCCGGCACATGCGGCTCCTGTACTTCCTTGACCTGAACTGCGAAGCGCGCATCCTTTCCGGCGACTTCCTTGCCGTGGTAATCGTCGGGAAAGTTCACGTCGAATTCGCGACTTTCCCCGGCCTTCATGCCGATAAGTTTCTTCTCAAAGTCGGCGAGCAATTGCCCGCCGCCAAGCAGCGCATTCTGGTCGGTGCCGGACCCACCGTCGAATGCTTCACCCGCAAGCGTTCCGCGATAGTCCATGCGTATCTGGTCGCCGGATTGCGCACCGCGATTCACGGCATGGTAGTGAGTGCGCTGTTTGCGCAGGATGTCGATGGTCTTGTCCACTTCGGCATCGTTGATATTGACCACCGGCCGCTCAATCTGCACCTGAGCAAGTTCGCCGATTGCCACCTCGGGGTAGACCTCGAAGGTGGCGATATATTCAAATTTATCCGCCGGCGCGTCGCCGGGTTTGACTTCGATGCGCGGATAGCCCGCGACACGCAGGTTCTTTTCCTTTACCGCTTCGCCGAAGCTCTGTTGCACGGCGTCGCCGAGCACTTCCTGACGCACCTGACCGCCGAACTGCTGCTCGACGATCTTCATGGGCACCTTGCCGGGCCGGAAGCCGTGCAGCTTCACGCTGCGGGCCAGGCGTTTCAGGCGAGATTCGACTTCGGTGTTGACCTTGTCAAGCGGCAATGTCACGGACAGGCGGCGCTCGAGGGAGCTCAGGGATTCCAGGTTGGTTTGCATCAGTCCGTTTTTCCGGTTGGTGAGGGGTGACAGGGCCGCGCGTTTTTCCAGAGGTTCTGGTGCGAAAGGAGAGACTCGAACTCTCACGCCTTTCGGCGCCAGAACCTAAATCTGGTGCGTCTACCAATTCCGCCACTCTCGCGCTGCCCGCATTCTAATATAATGCCCCCCCGCCGTCACCCGAAAAGCGCCGCGCCGCGGGCGCGCATGCAGGCTTAACTCCCTGTCTCGCCTTGTGAAAAAACGATGGCGGTAAACCATTACGAGAACTTCCCGGTCGCATCGGTACTGCTGCCCGCCCATCTGAGGCGCCCGGTGGAATTGATCTACGCCTTCGCGCGCCAGGCGGACGACTTCGCCGACGAGGGCGATTGGCCCGCATCGGTCCGGCTCGCCAATCTGGCGGGCTTCGGCGAGCAGCTCGATCGGATCGAAAGCGGCGCGACGCCGGGTTCACCGCTGTTCGTCGATCTCGCTGCGACAATCAAGACTTACGGCCTCCCGATCGGCCTATTCCGGGATCTGCTCTCCGCGTTCTCGCAAGATGTCGTGAAAACGCGCTACGCCGACTTCGGCGAAGTCATGGACTACTGCCGGCGCTCGGCCAACCCGGTGGGCCGGCTCCTGCTGCACCTTTATCGCGCGACCGAGCCGCGTAGTCTGGCCTGGTCCGACAATATCTGCTCGGGTCTCCAACTGATCAACTTCTGGCAGGACATCGAGATCGACTACCGCAAGAACCGCATTTATCTGCCGGTCGATGAAATGGCAGAATACGCGGTAACCGAGTCCCAGATCGCGAACCGCAATGCCGGCAGCAACTGGCGCGATCTGATGCTGTTCCAGATAGATCGTACCCGGCGGATGCTGCTGGCCGGTGCGCCGCTCGGCCGCGTTTTGCCCGGCCGCATCGGGCTCGAACTGCGCATGATCGTGATGGGCGGAAACCGCATCCTTGAAAAGCTGCAAGCGAGCGGCGGCGACGTGTTTGGCGATCGACCGGTGCTCAGTTCCTTCGACTGGGCGCTCATGCTCTACCGTTCCCTGCTCGCCTACCGATGACACCCGAACAGTATTGCCAGGACAAGGCCGCAAAGAGCGGTTCGAGCTTTTACTATAGCTTCCTTTTCCTGCCGCCCGAGCGCCGCCGCGCGATCACCGCGCTTTATGCGTTCTGTCGCGAAGTCGATGACGTCGTGGACGAATGCACCGATACCGAGGTGGCGCGCACCAAGCTCGCATGGTGGCGCAAGGAGATTGCCGGAACATTCGCCGGATCGGCGCAGCACCCGGTCGCACAGGCGCTCATTCCGGTGGTGCGAGCCTTCAATCTCCCGCAGAACCATTTCCAGGACATCATCGACGGCATGGAGATGGATCTGCGCTATAACCGCTATCCGGACTTCGCCACGCTGCAGTCCTACTGCTATCGCGTCGCGGGTGTGGTCGGCCTGATGGCCGCCGATATTTTTGGCTATCGCGATCCCACCACGCTCAAGTACGCCGAGAATCTCGGTACGGCTTTCCAGCTCACCAATATCATTCGCGACGTCGGGGAGGATGCCCGCCGCGGTCGCGTTTACCTGCCGCTCGACGAATTGGGGCGCTTCGGCCTATCCGCCACCGACATCGTTCACCTGCACGACAGTGAAGAGCTGCGGCGCCTGATCGAATTTCAGATCGAAAGGGCCGAGCAGTATTACAAGCGGGCATTCGCGTCGCTGCCGGCCGAAGATCGCAAGTCGCAACGCCCCGGGCTGGTGATGGCGGCGATCTACCAGACGGTGCTCAAGGAAATCCGCGGCGGCGGTTACAAGGTTCTCGATCGGCGCACGTCGCTCACGCCGATCCGCAAGTTGTGGATCGCCTGGCGGACGTGGCTTACTGCGTAAACCAGTGACAAGTGACGCGTGACACGACAACCTCTGCGGCCTCGATGGTGACCCGATCGGGCTCGTCACCCGTCACCCGTCACCCGTCACTTGGCAACGCGCGCCCTCGCGTTGCCATCGTCGGTGGCGGTTATGCCGGCATGGCGGCGGCGGTGGAACTTGCACGCAGCAGAATACCGGTCACGGTATTCGAAGCAGCCCGAGTGCTGGGCGGCCGCGCACGCTGCGTCGAAACCAACGGCACGCGAGTCGACAACGGCCTGCATATCCTGCTCGGCGCCTATCGGGAAACACTGCGGCTCATAGAGCTTGTCAAAGATCCCGACGAACCTCTGGGACTTCTGAGATTGCCGCTGGAACTCACCATCCATCCGGTCTTCCGTCTGCGGGCCGCACGGCTCCCGGCGCCGCTGCATCTGTTTTCTGCGCTGTTGTGTGCGCGAGGTCTCGACTTCGGCGATCGCGTTGCTGCAGCGCGCTTCATGGCTTGGGCACAACGCAACGCATTCCGGCTTGCCGCAGATACGACGGTTTCAGGCCTGCTGACTTCGAAACGACAACCGGATGCGGTCTCGCGTTTCCTCTGGAATCCGCTTTGCGTATCGGCGTTGAACACCCCGCCTTCGCAGGCTTCGGCGCAAGTTTTTCTGAATGTCTTGCGGGACAGTCTGAACGGCAGCCGTGCAGACAGCGATTTGCTGTTGCCGACGCTCGATTTCTCCGCGATTTTTCCCGAGCGGGCGGCGCGCTATGTGGAAGCACGTGGCGGCAGCGTGCGCCTGGGCTTCGCGGTGGATGCCGTGCGGCAGAAAGACAACGGCTTCGAACTCACTGACGGTGGCGAGCGCTTCAGCCATGCGATCCTGGCCGTCTCCCCGCATCGCGCCGGGGCGTTGCTTGCTCTCTACGCGGAACTCGCGCCGATCGTTCGGATGATCGACCGGCTCGTCTATCAACCGATCTACTCGGTCTATCTGCAATACGCTCCGGGATCGCGCCTGCCGTTCCGGATGGGCGGTCTCGAAACCCGTTACTCCCAATGGCTGTTCGACCGCGGCCAGCTTTGCGGCCAGGACGGATTGATCGGCGTGGTGATTTCCGCGAGCGGTGCGCACCAGGAACTCGGCCACGACGATCTCGCCCGGGCAGTCCATGCCGAACTGGCGGAGAATTTTCCCGGACTCGGCGAGCCGCGATGGCATCGGGTGATCGCGGAAAAACGAGCGACCTTCTCGTGCACGCCGGGGCTGCTGCGCCCCGACAATATCACCCCGGTCGCCGGGTTGTATCTTGCCGGCGACTACACGGCTTCGGAGTATCCGGCCACGATCGAATCCGCGGTCCGCAGCGGCGTGCGCGCGGCCAACCTGGTACTGCAGAATGCCTGACCTGAAAGACTACCGTCCGCGCCCGGACCTGCTGAAGGGCCGCGTCATTCTCGTGACCGGCGCCAGCCGTGGCATCGGCCGCGTCGCCGCGCTGACATTTGCCGCGCACGGCGCAACGGTCGTGTTGCACGGCCGCGATGTCGCAGCGCTGGAGAACGTGTACGACGAAATCGAAACCCAGGGACATCCGCAGCCGGCCGCCATTCCATTCGATCTGGACAAGGCAACGACTCGCGACTACGACGCCCTCGCCTATACCATCGAATCGCAACTCGGCAGGCTCGACGGCATCCTGCACAACGCATCGCACGTCGAAAAACTCTCGCCGCTCGAACAACAGAGCGCCGAGGAATGGAACCGGATGCTACGCGTCAACCTGGTCGCGCCGTTCGCACTGACGCAGGCTTGCGTGCGGCTACTGAAACCTTCTGCGGATGCCTCCGTGATTTTCACCCTGGAGAGCCACGGGCATGCGCCGGCGGCTTTTTGGGGAGGCTATGCCGTTTCCAAGGCAGGAGTGGAAGCGCTGATGAAAATTCAGGCGTCGGAATGGCAAGACTCACCCAATCTTCGCGCAAACGCGGTCATTCCTGGCCCGGTGGCGTCGCCTTCACGTGCGAAGACCCACCCCGGAGAGGTCGCGGCATCGCAACGTCAGCCTGAAGAGTTGATGCCGACCTACCTCTACCTGATGGGTCCCGACAGTCGCGAGGTCTCGGGAACCCTGGTCATCTGCTAGGCGGCCGCGCCCAGTTCCTTGCGCATCCAGTCCGGCAACGCGCGCGATTTGCCTTGCGCAATATCGATCCACACCATCACCGCCTCCGCCTCGGCATAGAGCGCTGCGGGATCGCCGGCGCGGAACATTTCATGGAACAACATGAAACTGCTGCGGCCAGGTTTGCCGGCATACGTCGTGATCTCGATATCCACCGGATAGACCGCCGGCTTCACGTATTTGCAGCTCATGGTGCCGAGAATCGGCCCTTCCGAGTCCGGGCGATAGTCGATCTCGAGCGAATCGAACCAGGAAATGCGCGCCTGCTCGAAATAGCGGAAGTAGGAAACGTTGTTCATGTGGCCGAGCGCGTCCATCTCCCCCCAGCGCATCGGCACGCGGTCCACACGGACCAGCCTGCCCTCTTCTTTTTTCATCATGGGTTTACACCGACACACCGTTCTGGCGGCATGCGAAAGCGTTTATCATTCGCGACGGCGTGTAATGTTAACAGAGCGCTTCGCACCGCCCGACAGCGAGGAGAATGGATTGGCAGAACGCGAATCGATGCAGTACGACGTGGTCGTCGTGGGAGCCGGCCCCGCGGGGCTGGCCTGTGCGATCCGCCTCAAGCAGCTCGCCGCCGGGCGCGGCAGCGAAGCGTCGGTCTGCGTGATCGAAAAAGGATCCGAGGTCGGCGCGCACATTCTGTCCGGCGCGGTCATGGATCCGCGTGCGCTGGCGGAGTTGTTCCCCGACTGGCAGGCGATGGACGCACCGCTGAACGCGCCGGTGACCGAAGATCGCTTTCTGTTCTTGCGCGAACGCAGCGCCTTCAAGATGCCTAACTTCCTGCTGCCTGCCTGTTTCCAGAACCATGGCAACTATGTGGTGAGTCTGGGCAACGTATGCCGCTGGCTTGCGCAGCAGGCCGAAGCACTCGGCGTCGAAATCTTTCCGGGGTTTGCGGCGGCGGAAGTGCTCTACGACGACCGCGGAGCGGTCGTCGGCGTGGCAACCGGGAACATGGGTGTCGGCAAGAACGGCGAACCGGGTCCCAACTACCAGCCGGGCATGGAATTGCATGCGAAGTACACGTTCTTCGCTGAAGGTTGTCGCGGCCAACTCGGCCGGCAGTTGCTGGCGAAGTACAAGCTCGACGACGGCCGCGATCCGCAGGTCTACGGCATCGGCCTGAAGGAACTATGGCAGATCCAGCCGGAAAAACACCAGAGCGGACTCGTGATCCATACCGCGGGCTGGCCGCTGGATAGGGAAACCTACGGCGGCTCCTTCCTCTATCACATGGAAGACAACCTGGCGTGCATCGGCTTCGTGGTCGGGCTGGGCTATACCAATCCGTACCTGAATCCCTACGAAGAATTCCAGCGCTACAAAACGCATCCGGCCATCCGCCCCTTTCTCGAGGGCGGCAAGCGAATCTCCTACGGCGCGCGGGCGATCGCGGCGGGCGGTCTGCAGTCGCTGCCCGCGCTGGTCTTTCCAGGTGGCGGCCTGGTCGGCGACGACGCCGGCTTCCTGAACGCCTCGCGCATCAAAGGCAGCCATGCGGCCATCAAGTCGGGCATACTCGCCGCGGGAGCGGCGATCGACGCCATGTCGGCCGGCCGCAGCGGCGACGAACTGACGGACTATCCCGAAAAATTCCGCTCGAGCTGGCTGTACGAGGAGTTGCACCGGGCGCGCAACTTCAAGCCCTGGATGTCGAAAGGCCTGTTCACCGGCACGGCGATGGTCGGCATCGACCAGATCGTGTTCGGCGGCAAGGCGCCGTGGACGTTGCATCACGATCACGCCGACAACGAAACCCTGAAGAAAAAAACCGAGGCCCACCCGATTGCTTATCCGAAGCCCGACGGTGTCGTCACTTTCGACCGGCTGTCGTCGGTATTCATTTCGAACACCAACCACGGCGAAGACCAGCCGGTGCATCTGACGCTCAAGGATCCGGGCGTGCCGGTCGAGGTCAATCTCGCGCTCTACGACGCGCCGGAACAGCGTTATTGTCCTGCGGGGGTCTACGAGATCGTCACGGAAACCTCGGGGCCACGCTTGCAGATCAACGCACAGAACTGCGTGCACTGCAAAACCTGCGACATCAAGGACCCGACGCAGAACATCGTCTGGATCGCGCCCGAGGGCGGCGGCGGACCGAATTACCCGAACATGTAGCTGCCCACCTCACCCTGACGCGCGGACACGTTAGTGATGAAATCACCCGTTTGCGGGTAGCGCGTCTCAGTTTCGTCTCCCGCCCCAACCACAATTTCCTTTCGCCGTCTCGACGAAACCTCTCCCCCCGAAGGCGGAGAGGGAACTTAGGTCACGCGCCTTTCCGCCCGCGCAGCGCACCTTCTCCGCTCTGGGGAGAAGGCGGGGGATGAGGTGTATGCGCGTGCCGGTGTGTGCGCCGGGAGAGCGCTTCCCAACCGGCCACGATCACCATGATCAAGGTCGTCAGGCCACCGACCATCAGCAGGTCGGTCAACCAGGCGAACGACGGCAGTACCGCTAGCGCAACCAGGCCCGCCAGATGCGAAAGAGGGAATCTGCCGTAGACCACGCGCTTGTAGATCGCATTACCCAGCAGATAGATCGCCGGACCGCCGATCAGTACCGCTACGTACTTGGTCTCGATGTGTCCGTCCGGGTGGGCGAGAACCAAGTCGCTGCCCACGGCCGACACGATAATCCCCGCGATGATGACGACGTGCACGTAGTGGAAGTACGCGCCGATGCGGCCGGGATCGTCGGAATGCGTGATGGCTTCGCTGCCCGCTTTGCTGCTCGTATCGAAATACATCCACCACATAGCCACGCTACCGAGGAACGCAACCAGGAACGCAATCAGTATCGACGCGTCCCAGTGTTCCGCGTCGCTGATGGTGGCGCCGGTGACCAGGATCGACTCGCCCAGCGCAACCATCACGAACAACTGGCAACGCTCCGCCAGATGGCTGCCCTCGATGGTCCAGTCCGAGCTCTTGGACCGGCCCAGTCCAGGCAGTTTGAAGCCTATCATCGGCGACAAGTACTCGCACATCACGGCGATCACCCACAGACACAGACGTGCCGGTCCGTGCACCAGTCCGCCGGCAATCCAGAATACCGCAGAGATCGACATCCAGCCCAGTATGCGGCGGAAGTTGGCTGTCAGTGGGTGAGAGCCGCCCAGATACAGCAGTACAGTCAGCGTGCGTCCGACCTGGATCAGCGCATAGCCTACGGCGAACACCAGTCCGAGATCGCCGAATGCCTCCGGCAATGCCGCGGACATCAGCAATCCGACCATCATGACCGCCAGCAGCATGACGCGGATCGGCAACGTGTCCGGATCGAACCAGTTAGTGACCCAGCAGGTGTATTGCCAGGCCAACCAGACCGCGAACCACAGCACCAGCGTCTGCGCGGCACCGAGCAGCGTCAGGTCACCCAATAGATGGTGCGACAACTGCGTGACCGCAAACGCGTAGAGCAGGTCGAAAAACAGTTCCGCATTGGTGACTCTCGCCTCGTGTCCGTCCCGCTTGCGCAGCACGCTGCGCTTATTTTCCGCGCTCATGTCGGCGTCCCTGATTTCATGGCTGCGCTTGCGACAAGTTTCCGCCCGCTATTCCTGTCGCAGCCAGGTCTGGGTCCGTCCGATCAGCGATATGCCGATGAAGCCACGCACGTTCAGGCTTTTTCCATCCTCGGAAAGCGTCATCTTGCAGCGATAAGTCTTGCCGTTCTTGGGGTCGAATATTTCTCCGCCGGCCCATGTATCGCCGTCTTTCTTCAGCCCCCACAGGATGGTCATGCCGGCGATCGGTTTGTCCTTGCGCTCGTCCTTGCATTCCTTGCACAAGTGCGCGGGATCGTCGCCGGGCTGGTCGAAGATCTTTTGCACCACGCCTTTGAGTTCGCCGTTTTCCTCGGTGATCCTGATGATCGACCGCTCCTGCCTGGTCTTGTCGTCGATGCTGCGCCAGGTGCCGACGGGCGAACCGGCGGCCGCGGCGAAGTTCGACGCCACCATCAACGCTATCGCAACACACAGGCCTTTCATCGAATTCATTTCGCTCTCCTCTTGGTTGCGTTGGAAACGCTGGCCTGCAGAACCGGCTGGCGGAATTCCAGCCGGGCGGCCTTTAGCGTTGCACTGCCTCCTGCCGCAGTTTGTAGACTTCCTTTCTAGCGGCATAAATCGTCTTCTGTACCACGGCGTGCACCACGCCGCGTTCGTCCATCAGTTCGATCTCGTAGTTCAGATCGACAGAGGACTCGGATTCGAGTCGTTTCCTCACTGAAGCAACTTGCGCATCGCTCAGGCTGCACTCGGCGTAAAGCGTCGAGCGGCCCGGCTTTTTGTAGCGGATCGCCCCGGCCTTGTCCCAGATGATGTATCCGGGACCGAGGGCGACCTTGATGAGAATGGCGTACAGCGGATCGGTCGCCGCATACATCGCGCCGCCGAACAGGGTTCCGTGGATATTCCTGGTACGGAAGCTGAGCGGCAGCTTGATACGCAGCTTGCGCATGTCCTCGGAGATGTAGATGACGCGCGCGCCGGTCGCGCGGAAGGCCGGGAAAAAATTGAAGCCCAGCCGGCGCAACCAGATCCGCAGCGATTCCCGCGGCTGCACTGTCCGCCATGGCCCGGCAGAACTCATCTCAGCGACTCGAATACGCCGGCGGCGCCCATCCCGGTGCCGATGCACATCGTGACCATGCCGTACTTCTGCCCCCGCCGACGCAAGCCGTGCAGGAGGGTTGCCGTGCGGATCGCTCCGGTTGCGCCCAGCGGATGGCCGAGTGCGATCGCGCCGCCGAGCGGATTCACCTTATTGCGGTCCAGGCCGAGATCGCCGATCACCGCGAGGCTCTGGGCGGCGAAGGCCTCGTTCAGCTCGATCCAGTCGAGGTCGTCGAGTTTCAGGCCGGTCTGCCTGAGCACCTTGGGTATCGCGAACTTGGGACCGATGCCCATGATCTCCGGCGGCACGCCGGCCACCGCGAAACCGAGAAAACGTCCAAGCGGCTGCAGGTTGAAGCGCTTCAGCGCCGCTTCGCCCGCCAGGATGACCGCTCCCGCGCCGTCCGAAGTCTGCGAACTGTTGCCGGCCGTGACCGAGCCGTTTGCTGCAAAGGCCGGACGCAGCTTGGCGAGCACCTCCCGTGTCGTGCCCGCTCGTGGGCCTTCGTCGACGTCGATGACCTTGCTGCGCGTGACGACCTGATGGTGCTCGAAATCCGGAACGTGCTCGTTGAGGGTGTAAGGTGTGATCTCCTGCTTGAATTCACCCTTCTCGATCGCAGCCAGTGCGCGACGGTGCGATTCGGTCGCGAATTCATCCTGCGCGTCCCGGTTTACCTTCCATTGCTCGGCCACTTTCTCTGCGGTGATGCCCATACCGTAGGCGATGCCGATGTTTTCGTCTTTGGCGAAGAACTGTTCGTTGGCGACGATCTTGTTGCCGCCCATCGGGATCATGCTCATGCTTTCGGTGCCGGCACCGATCATCACGTCGGCTTCACCCAGGCGGATCCGGTCCGCCGCGGTCGCGACCGCCTGCAGGCCGGACGAGCAGAAGCGGTTGAGGGTCACGCCCGAAACATTGTTCGGAAATCCGGCGAGCAGCAAGCCGATGCGCGCCACGTTCATGCCCTGCTCGGCTTCCGGCATCGCGCAACCGACGACGACGTCGTCTATGACTGACGGATCGAGACCGGGCACTTGCGCAAGCGCGCTCTTCAGAACATGCGCGAGCATGTCGTCGGGACGAGCATGCTTCAATACGCCGCGCGGTGCCTTGCCCACCGGCGTTCGCGTGGCCGCTACGATGTATGCATCCTGTACTTGTTTGGCCATGTTTCAAACTCCAGTTTCAATCTTGAACCACGGAGGACACGGAGAACACGGAGGAAAACCAAAAGAAAGCGGAAAAGCATATGAGATTTAAAAGCAATCTCGACGCCAAAGTAACCACCGATAACACATTCCCACTCTCATATGGTTTCTCTGCCCTTGCCTTTCCTCCGTGTTCTCCGTGATTCCGATTTAATTTCTTAGGGGTTTGCCGGTTTTGAGCATCTGCTCGATGCGGGCTTGGGTCTTTTCGGTGGCGATGAGTTCCATGAACGCCTGGCGTTCCAGGTCGAGATACCAATCCTCGGTCAGCAGCGTGCCGGGCTCGACGTCGCCGCCGCACATGACGTAGGCGACTTTGCTGCCGATCAGGAAATCGTGCTCCGAGATGGTGCGGCCGGCGAGCATGTTGGCCATCGCCATCTTGAACGTCGCGATTGCGCTGCGACCGGCTGCAGGAATGTTGCGCGCTCTTGGCGGCGGACGGTAGCCGGCCTCGGCCATTGCATCCAGTTCCGCCTTGGCCGCATGCAACAGTTCGAACCGGTTCATCACAATGCGGTCGCGGGGTCGCAGAAAACCCAGCTCGCGCGAATGCTCCGCGCTTTTTCCCACTTGCGCAGTTGCCACGTTCTGGAAGTAGTTTTTAAGAAAGGTGAACGCATCGCCGCCCTTTGCCTCAGCCGCCGCCCGCATCGCGAACTCCTTGCAGCCCCCGCCGGCAGGCAGTAGACCGACTCCGGCTTCGACCAGACCGATGTAGCTTTCCAGCGAGGCAACCGCGCGATCGCAATGCATGGTGAACTCGCAACCACCGCCCAGCGCCAAGCCGTCGACCGCCGCCACCGTTGGAATCATCGAGTAGCGCAGCGCCTGCGAGGTCGCCTGGAACTGTTCCACCACCTGCTCCACTTTCTCCAGGCGCCCGGCCATCAGCGAATCGGCCACGTTGAGTTTGAAAGCCGCCTTGAGAATGGCCGACTCCGCTTCGCGCTTGAACTTCTTCATCATCGACGCGAATGCGGTCGGCTTCTGTTCGCTCTTGCGCGCCGCCCCGCCGGATAGATTGGCGCCGACCGAAAACGGCGGTTCGGTCTGCCAGATGATCAGTCCCTTGAAGTGGCGTTCGGACTCGTCGATGGCTTGCATGACCCCGTCGAGCACGTCCTCGCCGATAGCATGCATCTTCGATTTGAAGCTGACGATGCCGATGTCGTCCCCAGTCGTCCACATCCTCACCGCATCGGTCTCGAATACCGTGTGGCCATAGACGGCGTTTTCGCTGATCAGCCGGTCCGGGAACGGCTGGCGGCGATAGATTGGCAACGTCGATCGTGGCTTGTAAGTGCGTTCCGTCACGCTCCACGAGCCCTGCGCCCTGTGCACGCCATCGCGCGCCGGTTCAGTCACCCAGGCTGGCAAGGGGACGGCGGCCATGGTCTTGCCGGCGGC
This sequence comes from Betaproteobacteria bacterium, assembly GCA_016194905.1. Classification (NCBI taxonomy): domain Bacteria; kingdom Pseudomonadati; phylum Pseudomonadota; class Betaproteobacteria; species Betaproteobacteria bacterium. Next base: position 344,207 of record JACQAP010000021.1, on the reverse strand, counting down.
GATGTCGTCCGCGATCCATTTCACCATCTGCTGCCAGCCGGCTGCCTGCCAGATTTCGAACGGTCCCTGATTCCAGCCGAAGCCCCAGCGAATGGCGAAGTCCAGGTCGCGCGCATTGTCGGCGATGGCCTCCAGGTGCACTGCGCAGTAATGCAGCATGTCGCGCAATGCCGCCCACATGAATTGCGCCTGCGGATGCTGGCTCGCGCGCAATTGCGCAAAGCGTTCTGCGACGTTCTTGTTCTTCAGGATGGCAACGACCGATTCGTCGGCCTCGCCCGCGGAAGGCCGGTAGTCTTTCTTCCCCAGGTCGAGGACTTGGATTTCCTTGCCCTGTTTGTGGTAGACGCCGCGCCCCGATTTCTGGCCGAGCGCCTTCTGATCGAGGAGTTGTTTGAACCAGTCCGGCGCGTCGTAGTACTTGTGCCACGGATCGTTCGGCAACGTCTCCTTCATGGTATTGACGACGTGCGCGAGCGTATCCAGCCCGACCACGTCGGCAGTACGATACGTGGCGCTCTTCGGCCGTCCGATCAGCGCACCGGTCAGCGCGTCGACTTCGTCGAACCCGAGGCCGAACTTCTGCGTGTGGTGAAAAGCCGCCAGGATCGAAAATACGCCAACCCGGTTGGCGATGAAGTTGGGTGTGTCTTTGGCACGGATGACGCCCTTGCCAAGTATGGTGACCAGGAATTCCTCGAGTTGGTCGAGGATCGCCGGATCGGTGCTGCGGCCAGGTATCAACTCCACCAGGTGCATGTAGCGCGGCGGGTTGAAAAAATGCACGCCGCAAAATCGGGTGCGCGCATGCGCCGGCATCGCTTCGGACAACGAGTTGATCGACAGTCCCGAGGTATTGCTGGCGAAGATGGTGTTCTCGCCGAGATGGGGCGCGACTTTCTCGTACAGCGACTTCTTCCAGTCCATGCGCTCGGAAATCGCCTCGATGACGACGTCGCACTCCTTCAGCAGCTCCAGGTCCTGATCGTAATTCGCTGCCTGGATAGAGTCCGCGCCGGAAGCCACGGACAGCGGACTGGGTTCGAGCTTCTTCAGCCCGTCGATGGCCTTGCGCACGTTGTCGTTCGGATTGCCCTCTTTCGCCGGCAACTCAAAGAGGATCGCCTCGACCCCGGCGTTGACCAGATGAGCTGCGATCTGCGCGCCCATGACGCCGGCGCCGAGGACGGCGACCTTGCGAACGATGAATCGGGATGGAACGGCCATGTCGGTTCCTTAAACAATGCAGCGGCAGGGTCATGGCCATGCCGGAGAATTTGGAAGCGGCGGCAGGCCGACGGCCTGCCGCCGGGTCATATATCAGAAGCTGATGCTGTACTGAACGCTGAAGATATCCACCGATCCTGTGTAGGATCCGGCGACCGTTGATGCCGTTCCGGGCGCGGGCGTCGGCGTAGTGAAGCCGGGAGCCTGCTGGCTGCGTGTAAAGTTGATATCCGCATCCTTGATGAAAAGATGCGAGTAGCCCATGTCCAGCCGGCCGTTCTGCATGATCTTCATCGCGGCGCCCAGTGAGACCCAGGTACGATCGTTGTCGGGCAGGCGCACCGAACGAGTCGTCGCGCCCTTCACCGGTGTCTGGTCCAACGCCAGGCCGCCCTTCAGGGTCCAGCCGTCGTTCAGTTTGTAATTCACGCCGATCGAATAACGCCAGGTGTCGTCGAAATCCAGCACCAGACTGTCGCGCAGCGTGCCGTTGGTCGAGTTGACGATGTTAATGCGGTTGATTTTGCTCCACCGGGTAAACGTCGCGTCGGCGAGAAATTCCCACTCGTCATTCAGCTTCTGTGCAAGGCTCAGCGAGAACGAATCCGGCAAGGTGACATCCGCGGTCGTGGGACCGCTGACGGCTGTAACCGGCGCTCCGTTGAGGAAAGTGACGGTGGTTGTGCCGTCCAGCGTGTAGTCGAGTTTCGAGCGGTAGCTCGCGCCTATCTTGGTGGACGACGTAGGCTGGAACAGGACGCCCGCATTCCATCCCCATGCGGTGTCGTCAGCTTCGAGTTTTGCGCGCCCTTCGGTGTTGGCTCCGAGCACGACCGCATTGGTCAGCTCTACGTCTAGCCGCTGGTAGTTGACACCCGCACCAATCGAAAAAGAATCATTTACCTTGAATGAGATGGACGGATTGATATTGACCGCCTTCAAATCTGATTTGATTCCCTGGAAACGTCCCGCCCAATTGTCGTCGTATTCGGTCATCAATCCGAATGGCGCATTCACGCCGACACCGAAATTCACCCGATCTCCGATGGGCATCACGAAGTAGAAGTTCGGTATGACTGCCATCCCGCCGGCGTCACCGCCGTTGCCGCCCAGCGGATTGGTTACGATCGCCGCCGGCTTGCTTGATCCCGAGTTGCTGAATTTCGCGCTCAGATCGATAAGGTGTCCGCCCACGGCGATCTGCTTGCCCTGGATCTGTGACATACCCGCCGGATTGAAAAATACCGTGCTGGCATCCTCCGCTGTTGCCGCGGCACCCGCGAACGCATTTCCCATGCCGCTGGCGCTCTGCTCGATCAGCGCAAATCCTGCGGCCGAGGCCAATGTCGATATGCCGCCCAATGTCGAGGCGACTGCGAGTGCAATCAAATTTCTTTGAAATTTTTTCTGCATTTTCCCCTCCGAGTTGAAATCGAAACTACCGAATACACCAAGCACTGCACGGAATTTAGCTTGATCCCTGGTTGACAGGCCGCGGGCGCCGTTCATCGTCCACGGCCACATAAGTCAAAGTCGCCTCGGTCACTTTCACGACTTCCAGCAACGCGCGCCGGCGCGCGTAAACCTCTACATCCACCGTGATCGAAGTGCGCCCCACGCGCACGACCTTGGCGTAGAAGCTCACCACATCGCCGATCATCACGGGTTGCTTGAACACAAAGGAGTTGACGGCGACCGTTGCCACCCGTCCCTTGGCGAGTTCGATGGCAGGAATGGCCCCGGCGATATCGACCTGCGACATGATCCAGCCGCCGAAGATATCTCCCGTGTAGTTGGCATCCGAAGGCATCGGCACGACGCGCAGCGTGGGCTCGCGTCCTGCCGGCAGCGTCGCCGTTTCTTCCTGAGACCGCCTGTGGTCAGTGTCCGGCATAAAGCTCTTCGAACTCCTTCTTGTGCGATTCAATCACCTTCAAGCGCTTCAATTTCATGGTGGGCGTCAGCAGGCCGTTCTCCACTGTCCACGGTTCCGCCAGCACCGCCACACGATGAATCTGCGCATAACCGGGAAACGACTTGATCTGTCGTTGTACCCGGTCCAGCACAAGCTTTTGCGCCGGTTCGCTGCGCATGATGCTGTTCACGGTTGGAGGCATCCCGTTCTGGCCTGCCAGTTTCGTCCATTGATCCTGATTGATCACGACGAACGCACTCAGAAAAGGCCTGCCCTCGCCCAAGACCAGGACTTGCTCGAACAGGTTGTCCTGCAGGATGGCAGCCTCCATGTCCACGGGCGGAATTTTCTCGCCGTTGGACATTACAATGATTTCCTTGAGGCGACCGGTGATATAAAGATGCCCCGCTTCGTCGAAGCGTGCCGTATCGCCGGTATTCAGCCAACCGTCCGCGGTGAACATCGCCTTGGTCGCGTCCGGAAGATTCCAGTAGCCAAGCATGACGTTCTCGCCCTTGACCAGCAGCGCATCCTTGTCGCCAAGCTTGACCTGCACGCCGGGGATCGGCTTGCCGATGCTGGCCGGAACGTTGTCGTCCAGGCGGTTGGTGCTGACCACAGGGCTGGTTTCAGTCAATCCATAACCCTGCAGGATAGGCAGGCCGAGGCCGACAAAAAGTTTGGCGATGTCGGGCGACAGCGCAGCGCCACCGCTCACCGCCGCACGCAATCTTCCGCCCAGGCGCGCCATCACCTTGCCGGCAACCAGGCGATCGAGGATCGGCCATAACAGGAAGGCTGGTTTCCACGGTCCCCTGCCCTGTTGATGCTCGAATCTCGCCCAGCCGACCTCGACTGCAAATTCGAACAGTTTCCGGCGAAATGCCGGGCCCTCGGCGAGCCGGGTCTTGATAGCGCCGTAGACGCGTTCATAAATACGCGGTACCGAGATCATGATCGTCGGCCGGATCGCGGCGAGATCCTCGCCGAGTTGCGGGATAGAGCGGGCGTAGGCGACGCTGGCTCCGGCCATCATGGTCAGGTAGTAGCCCGCCGTGCGCTCCAGCGTATGCGACATCGGCAGGAACGACAGGAACAGATCCCGGGTCGTCACCTCAAAGCACTGCAATGCCGCCGCTGCGTTTTCCAGCATGTTCCGGTGCGACAGCATGACGCCCTTGGGTTTTCCGGTCGTGCCCGAGGTGTAGATGATGCTCGTCAGTTTCGTGCTGTCGTGATTGACGTGCTTGACCGCGCCCGCGGTCTTTGGCAGCCAGTCGGCGATGCTTTTCAGGCGCGGATCGGGTGACGGTCCGGACAGCGGATTGACGCACAGTACGCGCTTCAGGCCGGCCAACTGATCGAGCACTTCCGCGAACGATTCCCACTGATCGGGATTCTCGAACAGCAGCAGCCTGGCGCCCGAGTCCTGCAGAATGTAGGCGATGTTGTCGGGACGGTCGGAGGTGTATAGCGGCACGGTCACCAGATCGAGTCCCATCGCGGCCTGATCGAACACGATCCAGTTGACGCTGTTGCGCAACATGATCGCAACTCGATCGCCCGGTTGCAGCCCGTCCGCTTCGAACGCCGCCTGCCAGCGTGCAACCAGCCTCTCGACATTGCCCCAGGTGTAATCCTTCCAGACGCCCGGTTCGTCGAAATTCTTGTACGCAAGCGCGGCGGCGGAGCGGCGCACGCGTTCCTGGAACAATCCGTCCAGGGTTTTCGCGATTTCCGGGGCGATGACATCGCCTTTCTGCGTCATGTCGATTCCTCCAGTCGTTTTCTTTTTCGTGCGCGAATCAGTCGAGAAAGATGTCGGTGTAAAGCTTCGCTCCCGGCGTGACCGCGTACTGCTCGAAATCCGTGACCCCCTGCCCGCGCAGCACTTCTTCATCGATGAAGAAGTGGCCGGTGACGTCACGGCTGTCGCGCACGACGATCGCATGGGCCGCATCGGCCATGATCGCGGGCTTGCGGCTCCCGGCCAGCGCCTGCGGAAAAAAGACCTCGACCGCGGCGGTCGCGATGGTCGTGCGCGGCCACAATGAATTCACCGCGATGCCCTGCGCGGCAAACTCCGCGGACATCCCGAGCGTGCACATGCTCATGCCGTACTTCGCCATCGTGTAGGCCACGTGCTCCTTGAACCATTTCTGATTCATATTGAGCGGCGGCGACAGCGTAAGAATGTGCGGATTACGCGATTTGGAAAGATGGGGAACGCAGGCCTGCGAACAGATGAAAGTGCCACGCGCGTTGATCTGGTTCATCAGGTCATAACGCTTGGCGGGCGTCGCCATGGTGCCGGTGATGCTGAGCGCGCTGGCGTTGTTGACCAGGATGTCGATGCCGCCGAATTTTTCCGCCGCCGCTTTTGCCGCCGCTGCCACCGCATTCTCGTCGCGAATGTCGAGTTGCAAGGGCAATGCCCGGCCGCCGGCCGCCTCGACCTCCTGCGCAGTCGAATGGATCGTGCCCGCGAGTTTTGGATTGGGCTCCGTGGTCTTGCCGGTCACCACGATGTTGGCGCCATCGCGCGCGAAGCGCAGCGCGATTTCGCGCCCGATGCCGCGCGTCGCGCCGGTGATGAAAACCGTCTTGTCCTTGAGGTCCGCCATCGTTCAGTTCCCGTTGAACACCGGCTTGCGTTTGTCGACGAACGCCGTCACGCCCTCTTTCAGATCGGGACCCCGGGCACAGCGGGAAAACGCCTGCAGTTCTTTTTCCATCTGTGCACCGAGCGGATCGAGGGATTGATTGACCAGCCGCTTGGCTTCCGCGTAAGCACGCGTCGGTCCGGCGGCGAGACGCTGCGCGATACGCGCGGTCTCCGCAGCGAGCCTGTCGTTTGGCACCACCCAGTTCACCAGCCCGTGCAGGCGCGCCGTCTCGGCGTCGAAGCGGTCGGGCAGCATGATCATTTCCATGGTTTTCTTGTACCCGACCAGGCGTGGCAGAAAATAGGTGCTGCCGCCGTCCGGGCTGGCTCCGATGTTTGCGTACGCCAGCGTGAAGCGGGTATCGACAGCGGCGATCGCGAGATCGGCAGCGCACATCAGGCTGAATCCCGCGCCGGCGACCGCGCCGTGCACGCTGGCCAGCACCGGCTTGCCCATGCGCCGCAACGCCAGGAAGGCCGCATGCATCTCGCGTCCCCAGGTCACGATCAACTCCGGCAGATCAGTCAAATGCCGATGGAAGACCGCAATGTCACCGCCCGCCATGAACGCGGCCCCCTCGCCGCGCAGAACGACTGCGCGAACGGAAGAATCTTTCTCCACCGCTTCCGCAATGGGGCGCAGTTGCTGCATCATCTCGCCGTCCATCGCGTTCATCACATGCGGCCGGTTGAGCACAATGGTGGCGACGCCACCTTCCACCGATAGTTTTACGGCTTCGCTCATGCCGCGGTCTTCTGCGATACCACGCTGCCCAATGCCGTTACACTCGCCGGTTCACGCGCGATCTGCGTGCGGCCGATGTCGTGCGGGAAATCGTCGACCATGATGCAGCCGCGGCGCAGCGCGCTGAACTGCTGGAACTGTATCGCCTCCGCGGTGCTGATAATGCCCTTCTCGATTGCCGCCGCAATGCGCGCTTCCTCGGTCAGACCGGAAATCACGCCGGCCCTCGTCGCGCTGCGGATCTTGGATTCCGTCGCTTCCCCGGCCGGCGCCGCCTGCATGGCCAGTTCCAGACGTCCGACCGGATCGTCCTGATGCCTGAGCACGAATACGTTGGAGGTCAGTCGCTCGCGGGTCGGCGACGATTCGAGCAGCAGCTTCGCGATCTGGTGACCGACGTAATCACTCGGCACCGTAAACGATTTTCCAAGCGGGAAAACCACCACGCGCAGCATCCAGCCGGTGACGCGGCTCGGGAAATTCTCGAATACGCCGTAAAACGCTTCCTGGATGCGGTTCAGGCAGTCTTCTATCGCCCATTTCGCCACTGGCAGATCGGCCCGCGGACGGCCGTCATCTTCGTAGCGCTTCAATACCGTGGACGCAATGTAAAGCTGGCTCAGAATATCGCCCAGACGGGCGGACAGCTTTTCCCGGCGCTTCAGGTCGCCGCCGAGAAACAACATCGCCACGTCGGCCGAGAATGCAAAGCCGGCACACAAACGCGTGAGCTGTCGCGTGTACGCACGCAACTCCGGTGCACCAGGCACGCCGACCAGTTGCGCGCCGCTCACGCCCTGCCACAACGACCTGGCCGCGTTGCAGAGGACAAAGCGCACATGGTCCCAGAACGCGTCGTCGAATTCGCTGCCAGCCTGCCTGGAATCCGTGGCGCGCGTCGCGGCAATTTCCCTCAGTACATAGGGATGGCAGCGAATTGCACCCTGGCCGAAGATCATCATGCTGCGGGTCAGGATGTTTGCGCCTTCCACCGTGATGCCGATGGGAATTTGCTGATAGGCGCGACCGAGATAGTTGTTCGGCCCGAGACAGATGCCCTTGCCGCCATGCACGTCCATTGCGTCGTTGATCACCTGGCGTCCGCGTTCGGTGCAGTGGTATTTGACGATGGCCGAGATCACCGAAGGTTTTTCGCCGAGGTCGATAGCACCGGCCGTCATGGTGCGTGCGGCATCGATCGCGTACGTGTTGCCGGCGATACGGGCCAGCACTTCCTCGATGCCCTCGAATTTACCGATGGAAATCTTGAACTGGCTGCGCACCCTGCTGTACGCGCTGGTGGTGCGCAGCGCCAGCTTGGCCGCGCCGGCGCTCGAAGACGGCAGGGAGATGGAACGCCCGGCCGCCAGGCACTCCATGAGCATGCGCCAGCCCTGACCGGCAAATTCGCGGCCGCCGATGACCCAGTCCATCGGAATGAAGACGTCCTTGCCCCAGTTCGGCCCATTCATGAACGAGGCGTTCAGCGGAAAGTGGCGGCGGCCGATGTTCACACCGGGATGTCGAGCCGGAATCAGCGCCAGCGTAATGCCGATGTCCTCTTGTGTGCCAAGCAGGCCATTCGGATCGTGAAGCTTGAATGCGAGGCCGAGCAGCGTAGCCACCGGCCCGAGCGTGATGTAGCGCTTTTCCCAGGTCAGCCTGATACCGACCACTTCGCGGCCTTCGTGCAATCCCTTGCACACCACGCCGAAGTCCGGAATCGAACCCGCGTCCGAACCGGCTTCCGGCCCGGTCAATGCAAAGCAAGGCATCTCCAGGCCTTTCGCCAGACGCGGCAGATAGTGATTCTTCTGCTCGTCGGTGCCGTAGTGCAGCAGCAATTCGGCCGGCCCCAGCGAATTCGGCACCATCACCGAGACGCACGCCGTGGCGCTGCGCGTTGCCAGCTTCTGCACAACCTGCGAGTGGGCGTATGCGGAGAATCCCATGCCGCCGTACTGACGCGGGATAATCATGCCGAGGAAACCGCGATCCTTGATGAACTGCCAGACTGCCGGTGGCAGATCATTCAGTTCGTGGGTGATCTCCCAGTCATCGCACATGCGACAGAGTTCGTCGACCTGCCCATCCAGGAAGGCCTGCTCGTCGGGCGACAGGCGCGGCTTCGGCGTGCCGAACAATTTGTTCCAGTCCGGCTGGCCGCTGAATAGTTCACCGTCCCACCAGACGCTGCCGGCATCGAGCGCCTCCTGCTCGGTCTGCGACACCTGCGGCAGCACCCTGCGGAACCAGTTGAGCAGCGGGTCGCTGACCAACGCGCGGCGCAACTGCGGCACCATCAGCAACGCGGCAGCAATGAGGAATAGCGTCCACAGCGTTGCCTTTGTGGCGCCACCGGCTCCAGACCACAGAGTCAACGCGCCCAGGTAGGCGCCAATGCCGATGGTCCACGCCATCGCGCCTGCGCGAACATAGGCCAGTATCCACAACAGCGCCGCAGCCGCGGCCACCCAGAGAACGGCGTTCATGTTCTTCCTCCTCTTTCCGATTCGTCTATGAGCTTCATGCCGCCCTTCGACCCGGCAGACTGCGCTTGGTTTGCGATGCAGGCAACGGCGCCTGCAATCCCGCCGCAAGGAAGGGAATCAGCCGGCGCATGATGGCTTCCGCATCCTCCGCGCCATCGAGGTTGCAGGTTGCGATCAGTTTCAACGCGTCGTTGCCGGCCATGGTGTAGGACAATGTGCCGAACATGAAGTGCATGCGCCAGGTCAGTTCCTGGTCCGGCATGTCTGGTAACGACCGCATCAACGCCTGCTTGAATCGGATTACCACCTGGCGATATTGCCCCGGCAGGATTTCGCGCAAGGTATCGGCCGGCTCCGTAAACGCCCACCCGAGCAGCCGCAAAAAAACGGAACCGCGCGCCAGCGGCTCCCGGCTGACGTGCAAAACCGGCGCGATGATGGCTTCGATGATCTGCTCGATGGCCAGCGGGCGTCCGCGCGCAGCGGCTTCCAGTTCGTCCAAATGGGCAATGCGCGCCGCGTTCAGCGGACCAAGGCGGCGTTCGAACACTTCCCGGATCAGCGCCTGCTTGGAACCGAAATGGTAGTTGACGGCCGCAAGATTGACTTTGGCCTTGGCTGTAATCAGCCGCAGCGACGTGGCCGCGTAGCCGTGTTCCATGAACAAGGACTCCGCGGCACAAAGAATTCTTTCCCTGGTATCGATAGCCTGGTTCTCGTTCTCAGCCATTGCGCACGCGTCCCGGCATTTTTTTGGAAACGAGCCTCCCGAAAAGTGCGGTCAAACAGGCGATTCAAACGTTCGTTTGAATGATCGTCAGCCTGCGAACGGTTGTCAACGGAAAATTTCCGGACAGAGCAAAAAAAACGCAACCCGAAGGCCGCGTCCGATCTTACTGTTCTACGAGCGGTGAGCGCCGCGTCATGTCAGAACTGGGCTTCTTCGAGCGCCAGTACGCTGCTCGAGCCATGCACGATTTCGTGTTTGTAGGCCGCCGCCAGGGGAACGATGTGCTCCGCATAAAAACGCGCGGTGCCGATCTTAGCGCGGTAGAAATCGTAATCGTCGTTGTTTTCATCCAGCCTGTTTTTCGCGATCAGCGCGGCGCGCGCCATCTGCCAGGCGCCGGCCACGGTGCCGAACAGTTTCAAAAACGGCACGGCCCCCGCCGACGCTGCTTTCATATTGCCGGGGAAAGTCGCGAGCAGCCAGTCGGTCGCTTCGGACAACGCGGACACCCCTTCCGCCAGCGAGCGCCTGATCACGGCGAGACCGGGATGGCCGACCTTTGCAAGTTCTGCGTCGAAGCCTCGCATCTGCTCGATAAGCAGCTTGATGGTGGCGCCTTTCTCGTATGCAAGCTTGCGGCCGACCAGATCATTGGCCTGGATGCCGGTGGTGCCTTCGTAGATCGTCGTGATGCGCGCATCGCGCAGATATTGCGCTGCGCCGGTTTCCTCGACGAACCCCATGCCACCATGAATCTGCACACCCGTCGACGCAATTTCGATGGACTGCTCGGTACACCAGCCCTTTACCACCGGCGTCAGCAGATCGAACATGGCCTGATTTTTGGCGCGCTCGGCTTTGTCCGGATGCAGCAACGCCTTGTCGAGATGGGCGGATGCCAGGGTCGCCAGTGCGCGCATCGCCTCGGTCTGCGCCTTCATGCTCATCAGCATGCGGCGCACGTCGGGATGATGAATGATGCTGACACGGTCCCCGCTCTTGACGCCGACTTCCCTGCCCTGGACTCGGTTTCTCGCGTAGTCGAGTGCATGCTGGTAAGCGCGTTCGGCGATCGCGACGCCCTCGATGCCGACTTCAAGCCGCGCGAAATTCATCATCGTGAACATGTATTCCAGGCCACGATTCTCCTCGCCGACCAGATAGCCGACCGCGCCATCGGCGTCGCCATAAGCCATCACGCAGGTCGGACTGCCGTGGATGCCGAGCTTGTGCTCGATCGACACGCATTTCACGTCGTTGCGTTTTCCCGGACTGCCGTCGGCGTTGACCAGGAATTTCGGCACGACCAACAGCGAAATGCCTTTCACGCCTTCCGGCGCATCCGGCGTGCGCGCGAGCACCATGTGGATGATGTTCTCTGCCATGTCGTGCTCGCCCCAGGTGATGAAGATCTTGGTGCCGTAAATGCGGAAATGGTCGCCCTCGGGTACGGCTCGAGCGCGCACTGCGGAAAGATCCGAACCCGCCTGCGGTTCGGTAAGGTTCATGGTCCCGGTCCACTTGCCACTCACCAGGTTCGGCAGGTAAGTATCTTTCTGCGCATCCGAGCCGTGGCGCATGAGAGAAGCGACCACGCCGGCCGTGAGCATCGGACACAGGCAGAACGACATGTTGGCCGAATTCCACATTTCGGAAGTCTGCGCGGAGAGGATGTGCGGCAACCCCTGCCCGCCGTATTGGGGATCGCAGTTCAACCCGGTCCAGCCGCCTTGCGAGAATTGCTTGAAGGCATCCGCGAATCCCGGAGCGGAAGTCACCGCGTTGTTGTCCAATTTCGCGCCCGTGGTATCGCCCGGGCGGTTGAGCGGATCCAGCACGCCGGTGGCAAACTTGCCCGCCTCTTCGAGCACGGCATCGACCACATCGGGCGTGAGATCCTCACATCCCGGCAACTCGGCGATGTCGTCAAGACCGACCAATTCCTTGACCGTGAACTTCATGTCGCGTATCGGCGCTGCGTATGTGGACATTTCCTACTCCTGAATCATCGAGACCGGAAAACTCGTCACCACGGTGGATTCTTCGCAATACCCCTTTGAGGGGTACAGGAAGGAAAACCAGTCAGAAAAATAAAACTTAAATCCTGTTTTAACTTTCTCCGTGCTCTCCGTGGTTCAAGTTCTTCGGTGTTCGCAGTAAAAAAAATCAAAGTTGAGCAGTCAGTTCCGGCACAGCCTGGAAAAGATCGGCGACCAGACCGTAGTCGGCAACCTGGAAAATCGGCGCTTCGGCATCCTTGTTGATTGCCACGATGACCTTGCTGTCCTTCATGCCCGCGAGGTGCTGGATCGCGCCGGATATGCCCACCGCAATGTACAACTCGGGGGCGACGATCTTGCCGGTCTGCCCGACCTGGTAGTCGTTCGGTACGAAGCCGGAATCGACCGCGGCGCGCGACGCACCGACCGCGGCGCCGAGTTTGTCGGCTAGCGCTTCGAGGATCTTGAAGTTCTCGCCGTTTCCCATGCCGCGTCCGCCCGACACGATCGCGCGCGCCGACGTGAGTTCCGGACGTGCCGATTTGGTGAGCTCCTGCCCGATCATCGAGGACAGTCCGCTGTCCGGGCCGGCGCCGAGGTTCTCCACGGCGGCCGATCCGCCCGTTGACTGCGCTGCGTCGAAGCCGGTTGAACGCACGGTAATCACCTTGATCGCATCGCTCGATTGCACGGTGGCCAGCGCGTTGCCGGCATAAATCGGCCGCACGAAGGTATCGGCCGATTCGACCTTGACGATGTCGGAGATCTGCGCCACGTCCAGCAGCGCGGCCACCCGCGGCAACACGTTCTTGCCCGCACTCGTGGATGGCGCAAGCACATGGCTGTAGTTCCTCGCGATGGAGACGATCAGCGCGCTGAGACTTTCCGCCAGCGCGTGGGCGTAGTGGAGCGCATCAACCACCAACACTTTCTTAACGCCTGGAATCGCCGCCGCCGCTTTCGCAGCGCCAGCGCATTGATGTCCTGCGACGAGTATGTCGATGTCGCCGCCGATTTTCTGTGCGGCGGCGACCGTGTTGAGTAGCGCCGGCTTGATGACGGCGTTGTCGTGTTCGGCAATAACCAGAATAGCCATCAGATGACCTTAGCCTCGTTCCTGAGTTTTTCGACCAGCTCCTGCACGCTCTTGACCAGTTTGCCGGCGCTGCGCTTCGGCGGCTCCTGCACCTTCAGCGTTTTCAGCCGCGGCGCGACGTCGACACCGAGCGCTTCCGGCGTCAGCGTTTGCAGTGGCTTCTTTTTCGCCTTCATGATGTTCGGCAACGTCACGTAGCGCGGCTCGTTCAGGCGCAGATCGGCCGTCACGACGGCGGGCAGCTTGACGGAAATCGTTTCCAGCCCGCCGTCGACTTCCCGCGTGACTTCCGCGGCGGCGCCGCTGACTTTCAGCTTCGAAGCAAACGTAGCCTGCGACCAGTCAAGCAGCGCAGCCAGCATCTGTCCGGTCTGGTTGGAATCGTCGTCGATGGCTTGCTTGCCCATGATCACCAGGCCTGGCTGCTCCTTGGCTACGATCGCCTTGAGCAGCTTCGCCACCGCCAGGGGCTGGATTTCGACACCGGTCTCGACCAGGATCGCGCGGTCCGCGCCGATCGCCAGTGCCGTGCGCAACGTCTCCTGGGATTGCGCGGTGCCGATCGACACCGCGACGATCTCCGTCGCGACGCCGGCCTCCTTCAAGCGTATCGCCTCCTCCACCGCGATTTCGTCGAACGGATTCATCGACATCTTCACGTTGGCGGTTTCCACACCCGAGCCATCCGGCTTCACACGCACCTTGACGTTGTAATCCACCACCCGCTTGACGGGGACCAGTACCTTCATTTCGCAAACCTTTGGCTAGACGGGAAAGAATGCGAATTCTACCGCAGCACTTCGCAACGGCAACGACGTTCAGGCGGATCTGGCCTGTTCGCGCAGAACGTTTTTCTGGATCTTGCCGGTCGAAGTCTTCGGCAACGGACCGAATATCACCTTGCGCGGACATTTGAAATGGGCCAGTCGCTCGCGGCAAAAGACGATGATCTCCTGCTCGGTGACCGCCGGCGCGCCGATTTTCAGCGTGACGAAGGCGCACGGTGTCTCGCCCCATTTTTCGTCCGGCTTTGCCACCACCGCCGCCTCCAGAACGTGAGGGTGGCTGTAGAGCACATCCTCGACTTCTATCGTCGAAATGTTTTCGCCGCCGGAGATGATGATGTCCTTGGAGCGGTCCTTGATCCTCACGTAGCCATCCGCGTCGATGACCGCCAGGTCGCCGGTATGGAACCAGCCGCCGGCGAAGGCTTCCTCGGTCGCCTGCGGATTCTTGAGATAGCCCTTCATCGTGATGTTGCCGCGGAAGAAGATCTCGCCCATAACCTGCCCGTCCCGGGGCACCGGCTGCAGGGTCTTCGGGTCGAGCACGTCCATGCCTTCCTGCATTTCATAGCGCACGCCTTGTCTGCCGTTGAGTTCCGCGCGTTTCGCGGGCGGCAAAGACGCCCACTCCGGATGCTTGGCGCACACCGAGGCTGGACCATAGACCTCGGTCAGTCCGTAGACGTGCGTCAGGTCCACCCCGATGCGTTCCATGCCCTCGATGACCGCCCGCGGCGGCGCAGCGCCGGCGATCATTGCCGAGACCTTGTGACCGATGCCGGCGCGCAACTCGGCGGGCGCGTTGACAAGCATGTTGTGCACGACCGGCGCTCCGCAGAAATGGGTCACCTTGTGGCGGCGGATCAGGTCGAACACCGGCTTCGCTTCCACCCTGCGCAGGCAAACGCTGGTACCTGCGACGGCGGCAAGCGTCCATGGGAAGCACCAGCCATTGCAATGGAACATCGGCAGCGTCCACAGATAGACCGGAAAATGCGGCATCGCCCAGGTCACGATGTTCCCCACCGCATTAAGGTAAGCGCCGCGGTGATGCGTGACAACACCCTTGGGGTTGCCTGTCGTGCCCGACGTATAGGACAGCGCAATGGCGTTCCATTCATCACCCGGCAGCGTCCATGCGAACGCCGCATCTCCGGTTTCGAGAAAGGCTTCGTAGTCCATCTCGCCTATGAACTCACCACCGCTGGCCGGCGCATCGTCGATGTCGATTACCAGCACGTCGCGCCTTACGTGATGCAAAGCCGCGGCAATCGTCGGGGAGAACTCCCGATCGGTCAGCAATACCTTCGCCTCGCCGTGATTCAGCATGAAGGCGATGGCCTCTGCATCAAGCCGCGTGTTCAGGGTGTTCAGCACGGCGCCGGTCATCGGCACGCCGAAGTGCGCCTCGAACATCGCCGGCACATTCGGCGCCATCACCGCCACGGTGTCGCCGACACCGATGCCGCGCCTCGCCAGGGCGCAGGCCAGCTTGCGGCAACGCGCATAGGTTTCGCCCCACGTCGCTTCATCGTCTCCGTGGATGATGGCGACCCGGTTCGGGTAGACCTCGGCCGCACGGGCCAGGAAAGACAGGGGAGAGAGCGGAACGTAATTGGCCGGATTTCGATCCAGACCGGTCTCGTAAGGACTGTTGCGGTTCAAGGTTGCTCCGGAACTTTCCGAAAAAAAGGACTAGAACTTAAGTTATGGGGCAAGTCAGGCAAGCCCGCCAAAGCTTTCGGAATGATACGGGATTACCATCCCGGAACCCGCCGGGAAGGCCCTTACCCAAACCTAGAAAGCCATGGAAGATTGCTCCAAAAGCGCTTGACGCCAGTAGAAAATTTAATATTTCCTTATACCGAAGGGCAGTTGAATGGTGATAAGATTCACCTCCCCCGGAAGGCTCTAGCTCCGCCAAGGAACCCGTTTGATGCCGAAGCCGCAGGTGACGCCCAGATGATGCCCGAGCGCGCCAACCGCACGTTCATCTGCAGCGTGCTGTTCCTCGACATCGCGGAGTACTCCAAGAAACCGGTTTCGGAGCAGATCCAACTCAAGGACCGTTTCAATGCGTTGATCGCGGAGTCGATTCGCGACATCGTTCCGAACGATCGCATCATTCTCGACACCGGCGATGGCGTGGCCATCAATTTTCTGGGCGATCCCGAGGATGCGCTGTTTGTGGCCATGAGCCTGCGCGAATCCTTTGCTCCGAAGTCCGGCGGACCGTCCAACCTCCCGGCACGCATCGGCATCAACCTCGGCCCGGTGCGCCTGGTCCGAGACCTCAATAGCCAGCCCAACATCATCGGCGACGGCATCAACGTCGCGCAGCGCGTGATGGGATTTGCGAAACCCGGTCAGATACTGGTATCGCGCTCCTATTACGAAGTGGTATCCCATATCTCCGAGGGCTATATCAAGCTGTTCAACTACGAAGGCGCGCGCACCGACAAGCACGTGCGCGAACACGAGGTTTACAGCGTCGGCTATACCAGCACCCGAGGCAGCGGCATTCGCTCGCCTGCCGAGCGCGCGCTGGTCTCCACGCAAGAAGGCAAACACCAGGCGTCCACCGCGACGGTTGCCACCGGAACCGGCACCTTGCCCTGGCTCGCGCGCCTGGAACCGTGGTTGAACAACCGCACCATCGCTTTCGGCACCGCCACGCTATCCGTCGGCGCATTCACGCTTGCGGTCGTGGTAAACCTTCTTGGCCACGGCGAAGTCGCCGCGGTGTCGTCGTCACCCGCCGAGCACAGTGTGCAGAAGAAAGCGCCACTTTCCATACGCTCGGATGCAGGCATGTCGTCCGTGCCGCGCAAGCCCGCCGAAAAAAAACCCCGAACCATCGCCCGTGCGGAAATCGCGCAGCCCGAGGTCAACCTGCCCGCACCGAAATCAGACTCGAGTGAAAAAAAGGAGGCCAAGCTCTCGCCTTTCGCCTTCTTTTCCAGAGAGAAGCCCGCCACCGAACCGGATGCGCCTGCTGCGCCGGGCGGTACCGCACTGATCACGCTGGCAATCGCGCCGTGGGGTGAAGTCTATGTCGATGGGGATCGGATCGGCGTCAGTCCGCCGGTCAACGAAGTAGAGGTCGTGCCAGGCAAGCGCAAAATTGAAATAAAGAACGGCGGCTTTCCGGTCTACACTCAAGTCGTCGACGTAAAGGCCGATCAGAAGGTTCGCATCAAGCACAAGTTCAACTAGACAGCATGCTTACTCTCCGACTGACGCTGCTGCTGATTCTCGCCACCACGCTCGCGGCCGGCTGCCAGAGCGGTCTGTTCAAGAATTTCGGCGCAACCCGCAACGCCGGCAACAGCTACCTGGAGGAAGGCGTGCAGAACTACGAGGAAGGCAATTACCGGGTCGCGAAGCGGCGCCTGCAGTTCGCGCTCGAGGAAGGTTTGAGCCGGCCTGACCGCGTCAAGGCACACAAATACCTGGCTTTCATCGCCTGCGTTTCCAGCCAGCAACTCACCTGCCGCGAGGAATTCACGATCGCCCTGGAACTGGATCCGAAGTTCGAACTGGCGCCCGCGGAGGCCGGCCACCCGATCTGGGGTCCGATGTTCAAGAGCGTCAAGGCGAAACAGGCCAGGCAGCCATGATCAACGCCACGTCCGTCACAACGCTGGGGCGCTACGAGATCATCTCGGAACTCGGGCAGGGCGCGATGGGGGTGGTCTACAAGGCTCGCGACCCGATGCTGGATCGCCTCGTCGCCATAAAAACCATCAATCTGACGCTGCCGAAGGAAGAACTGGCCGAATACGAGGCGAGGTTCTACCAGGAAGCCAAGGCGGCGGGCGGCCTCTCCCACCGCAACATCGTCACCATTCACGACATCGGCCGCAGCGACCGTGTCGCTTACATGGCGATGGAGTTTCTGGAAGGCCAGGAGCTGCGCCGGCTGATGCAATCGCGCGTCCCGATCCGGGTTGCCCATGCGCTCGATATCGGAGCACAGGTCGCCGAAGGCCTGCAATTCGCGCACGATCGGCAAATCGTCCACCGCGACATCAAGCCCGCGAACATCATGGTGCTCAACGACGGACTGGTGAAAATCACTGACTTCGGTATCGCGCGCATGCGCAACAACGAGGTCAAGACCATCGCCGGCATGATCCTGGGTTCGCCCAAGTACATGTCCCCGGAACAGGTTTCGGGCAAACGAGCCGATGCGCGCTCCGACATCTTTTCGCTGGGCGTGGTGCTCTACGAAATGCTGACTGGCACGTCTCCCTTCGTCGCCGACAATATCCATGGCGTGATGTACCAGACCCTGAATTTCAATCCGCCGGCGCCGAGGACGCTCAATCCCGAGCTGCCGGATGTCTTCAACTACATCGTTGCGAAGGCGCTGTCCAAGAATCTGGATGATCGTTACCAGACCGCAAAGGATCTCTCGCATGACCTGCGCCAGGCACTTTCCGCCCTCTCCGGCGAGTCGACCGCACCCAGGGTCGCCGCCGATCCGGTGGATGCGCCTTTCGTCGAGCCGGATTCACCCATGACGCGGCAGGAAGACAAGGAAGCGCGCATTCTTGGCATGGTGGACGAAGACGCCCAGCAATCCGGAGCGGAATCGGTACCGGCGAATGCGCCCTCCTCAGCCACGGAAACCGCTCATCCGGGGCTT
Source organism: Betaproteobacteria bacterium (assembly GCA_016194905.1). Taxonomy (NCBI): domain Bacteria; kingdom Pseudomonadati; phylum Pseudomonadota; class Betaproteobacteria; species Betaproteobacteria bacterium. The sequence goes on along the minus strand of JACQAP010000021.1, from coordinate 325,901 downwards.
GGGCTGTCGAAGGCTTTCGATTCGTTCGACGCCACCATGCGGCTTGCCGCGCTGACCGGCATGGAGAAGGAACTGGACAAGTTTTCGGAAACGCAGAAGATCGCCCGCCTCAAAGCGCTGGCGGATGCAAAGCGTGCCGCCGCGGCGTCAGCTTCCACGCTGTCGGGCAGCGCAACCTGGCAGCAGTCAGCCGCGGGCGGGCAAAATACCGCGCCGGCCGGCGCGATGGCGGCGCAACTGAAATTGATCTGGATTGGCAGCGGGCTCATGGTGTTCGCCGCCGCAGTTCTGTTCCTGCTGCGCTGAAGAATTCCTTCAGCGTACCCTGGCCACCGCTTCTTCGACACGCTCCACGCTGACCACCTCGATCCCATCGATCGCCGATTTCGGCGCGTTCGCCTTCGGGATGATCGCAAGTCTGAATCCGAGTTTGGCCGCTTCCCTGAGCCGCTCCTGTCCGCGCTGCACGGGCCGCACTTCTCCGGCCAGTCCGATTTCGCCGAACGCGACCAGCTTTTCCGGCAAAGGCTTGTTTCGCAGTGAAGACACGATGGCGAGCAACACCGGCAGATCCGCGGCAGGCTCGTCGATTTTGACACCACCGACCGCGTTCACGAATACATCCTGGTCGAACGCCGCGATACCGGCATGGCGGTGCAGCACCGCAAGCAACATCGCCAGCCGGTTCTGTTCAAGACCGACGCTCAGCCGCCGCGGATTCGGTGCGTGCGCCTCATCCACCAGCGCCTGCACTTCCACCAGAAGCGGTCGGCTACCCTCCTGCGTAACCATCACGCACGAACCGGACACCTGGGTCTCGTGATGCGACAGAAACAGTGCGGAAGGATTGGACACCCCGCGCAGGCCGCGATCGGTCATCGCGAACACGCCGAGTTCGTTCACCGCCCCGAAACGGTTCTTGATTGCGCGAACCAGCCGGAAACTGGAATGCGTTTCCCCTTCGAAATACAGCACTGCGTCCACCATGTGTTCCAGCACGCGCGGGCCGGCCAGCGCGCCCTCCTTGGTCACATGGCCGACCAGCAGCAAGGCGGTACCCGAAGACTTGGCGAAGCGCGTCAGTTGCGCGGCGCATTCGCGCACTTGGGCGACGCTGCCCGGCGCCGACTGCAGCGCTTCGGAATAGATGGTCTGGATCGAGTCGATCACAGCGACGTCGGGCTTCTGCGTCGATAATACCGAAAGGACTTTCTCGAGCTGGATTTCCGCCAGCAGATTCAGCGCCGCCGCATCCTCTGTCAGCCGCCGCGCCCGCAACGCGATCTGATGCGCCGATTCCTCGCCGCTGACATAGACGGCATTGCAACTGCCGCCGAGTTTCGCCAGTGCCTGCAGCAGCAGCGTGGATTTGCCGATGCCCGGATCGCCGCCGAGAAGCACCACCGCGCCGGTGACCAGCCCTCCGCCGAGCACCCGGTCCAGTTCGTCGATGCCCGTAGGCCGGCGCGGCTCTTCGCGAGCGTCGACTTCGCCCAGTTTCTGCAGTTTGCTGGATTCCGTGACCGACTGGTAGCGCGATCCCACCGTCTTCTCTGCAATGGTTTCGACCAGCGTGTTCCAGGCGTTGCAATGCGGGCATTGGCCCTGCCATTTCAGCGTCTGCCCACCGCACTCGGTGCAGGTGTAGATCGTTTTCACCTTCGCCATCGCCTTTAGCCCGCTTCGCGCACGGGCACGCGCCGCGCCAACGCGCACAACAATTCGTAGCTCACGGTGCCCGCCGCCGCCGCAACCTCCTCGACCGGCAGGCCTTCTCCCCACAACACCGCCGGGCTGCCAACTTTCGCGTGCGGGACATTGGTCAGATCCACGCACAGCATGTCCATCGATACGCGCCCCGCCATCGACGTACGCACCCCCTCGATCACCACCGGCATGCCGTTATAGGCATGACGCGGGTAGCCATCGGCGTAGCCGCACGCGACCACGCCGACACGCATGCTGCGGTCGGCCAAAAACTGGCTGCCATAACCGACGGTATCGCCAGGCTTGAGCTGCTGGATGGCGATAATTTCGCTCTTCAGCGTCATCACCGGCTTCAACCCCAGCTTGAGCGCGCCGGCATCCTCCAGAGGGCTTGCGCCATAGAGCATCAGACCAGGACGCACCCAGTCCCCGCGCGCGCCGGGGAAACGCAGCAGGGCCGCCGAATTCGCCAGCGAGCGCGCGTAGCCCGGGCGCGCGACGCGCCCCTCGAATTCCCGCATTTGCCAGTCGATGCCGCTGACGCCTTCAGCGTCGGAAAAATGCGTGGTCAATACGACTTTACCCACGCAAGGCAGTGCATTCAGCTCCTCCAGCACGCTGTGCGCGGCGGCGGCCGGAAACCCGAGCCGGTTCATACCGGTATTGAATTTCAGGAACACGTCGAACTTTTTGTCGGTGTGCAAGGTCTTGAGCATCTGCAGTTGCTCGCGGTCATGCACCATGACGGTGAATCCGTGATGCAATATTTCCGGCAGCTCGGCGGCTGAGAAAAAGCCTTCCAGCAGCAGGATGCGCTGGCGATAGCCGGCATCGCGCAGCCTGACGGCGTCATCGAGTTCCAGCAACGCGAACCCCTCCGCGTCCGCCAGCGTGCGCGCCACACGCAGCAGTCCGTGCCCGTATGCGTTGGCTTTGATGACTGCCATCATTGCAGCGTCACCGGCGTGGCGGCGCGCAATGGCGAAATTGTTTTTCAGGGCGGCAAGGTCAAAACTAGCTTGAATCGGGCGGGCCATGTAAGGTTTGTTTTCCCGACATTGAGAATTGGAAGCGGCGCTCGGTCGTTATTCTATGCGTTCGGGCGCCAAATCAGGCAGGCTGTTTATGTCGGACGCGCAATACCGGTACATTTAATATGGTATAAAGCCGCCGGCCGAAGACGCAATGATTGTCAACGTAAAGAACCCGGACTCACCGCTCCCGCCCGCCCCGACACCATGAACCGCGGGTTCTACACCATCCTCGCCGCACAGTTTTTCTCCGCGCTTGCCGACAATGCGCTGTTGTTCGCCGCCATCGCGTTGCTGGCGAGCCTGAATGCACAGGCGTGGCAAACGCCGGTGCTGCAGCAGTTCTTCGTTTTCGCCTATATCGTGCTGGCCCCGTTCGTGGGTCCGTTCGCGGATTCCCTGCCCAAAGGCCGCGTGATGTTCGTGGCCAACGCGGTCAAGCTGCTCGGCTGCATCGCCATGCTGATGGGCACGCACCCGCTGCTGGCATACGGCCTCGTCGGCGTCGGCGCGGCGATGTATTCGCCGGCCAAGTACGGCATCCTCACCGAATTTCTGCCGCACCAGAAACTCGTGCTCGCCAATGGCTGGATGGAAGGTCTGACCGTGGCCGCGATCATCCTCGGCTCCATTCTCGGCGGCATCATGGTAGGGACCCGATTCGCGAACTACGTTTTCGAGCGCGTCGACCTGCCGTTCATCGAAACCGGCATCGACACGCCGCCCGAGCTGGCGATCGTCGTCATCCTGTTCTTCTATTTCATCGCGGCGGTGATCAACCTGTACATCCCCAGGGTGGCCATCGACCACAAGCTGCAAAAACGCAATCCCGTGTTCATCATGCAGGATTTCTGGCACAGCTTTCGGCTGCTGTGGCGCGATCCGCTCGGCCAGGTTTCCCTCGCCGTGACCACGCTATTCTGGGGCGCAGGGGCGACCTTGCGCCTGATCGTGCTCACCTGGGCATCGATGGCGCTGAAATTCAGCCTGGAAAAGGCGACCCAACTGACCGCGGTCGTCGCGATCGGAATTGCCCTGGGTTCGGTGCTGGCGGCAAAATATGTCTCGCTGAAGCGTGCGGTTCGCGTGCTGCCTGTGGGCATCGCGATGGGGTTTCTGGTCATCACGATGGTGTTCGTCACCGACTGGCGGATCGCGATCGTCCTGCTGGTGCTGATCGGGGCAATGGGGGGTTACTTTGTTGTACCCATGAATGCCCTGCTGCAGCACCGCGGCCATCTGCTGATGGGAGCAGGCCACTCGATTGCGGTGCAGAATTTCAATGAAAACCTGTCGATCCTGGTGTTGCTCGGCGTCTATGCGCTGATGATCAAGGTCGATGTTCCGATCCAACTCATCATCATCGCTTTCGGCCTGTTCATCGCGACAGCCATGGGTTACCTGACGCGTAAACACTGGCACGATCAGGATCGCAGCTAGAAACGCCACGCCCCCCTCTCCCCAGCCCTCTCCTGCCAGTGGAGAGGGAGTAACTTCAAAAGCGGAGGGCACTTCTACCAGGTCTGGAAATTATCGCGGATGACGCAATTCCCCGACAGGATGACAAGGCATCCCATTTCTTTTGATTCAGAACTCCCTCTCCACTGGCAGGAGAGGGTTGGGGAGAGGGGGGTCCTAAAGAACGACCGGCCTGTCGGGCAATTCGTTCGGGCCCCGATGGTCGCTCGGGTAATGGGATTCCAGCAAACTCGAAACACGCTCGATCCCGCTCAACACACCCTGTTCGAAGTTTCCCCCGCGGAATGCGCTCTCCATTTCGCGGCAGATCGTTTCCCAGCCTTCGCCGCCGACCCGTCCATGGATGCCGCGATCGGCGATGATTTCGACATCGCGATCGGCCAGCAACAGATAGATCAGTACGCCATTGTTGTGTTCCGTATCCCAGACCTTCAGCGCTGAAAACACGTCCAGCGCGCGCTCGCGCGCGGACAAGCCGCGCAGAAGCGACGCCGTGTCCAGGGCATGCTCGACCGCGAAGCGTATCTGGCCGCCGTGCCGTGTTTCGGATTGCGCAATGGCCTGTTCGATGCGTGCCAGCGCCGTCGGCGGAAACGAGTGCCGTACGCGCCAGTGCGGCGACATCAGATGACGAAGCAAGCGCGCCGGGCTCATCTCACCAGCGTCCCGACGCACCGCCGCCACCGAACCCTCCTCCGCCTCCACTGAAGCCGCCACCACCGCCGAATCCTCCGCCACCAAAGCCCCCGCCGCCGAATCCACCGCCGCCCAGTCTGCCCGGCATAGCACCGCCGAATAGCGTCACCACGAACGCGACCGCGCCGACCAGCAGCGCAACCAGTAGCGGCGCGACGAGCAGCCACGCCAGAAATCCGATCCCGGCGCCGACGACCAGCCCGGCGGGAAGGCGCCCGAGCAGTCTGCGCAGCAGGCCGCCGAACGCCAGTGTCGCAACGATGAACAACACGAAATAAGATTCGATCGAACGCGGATCGCCGCGGCCGGCGTTCGAGTGGCTGACCTCGGGCAATGGTTCACCGTCGATGACCTTGATCATGCGGTCGACGCCCGCGCTCAGCCCTTCGTAGAAATTACCCTCGCGGAAACCAGGAATGAAAACTTCATCGATCAGGCGCCTGGCCATAGCGTCGGGAATGGCGCCCTCCAGCCCGTAGCCGACTTCGAGGCGCATGACGCGATCCGATTTCGCCACGACGACGAGGATGCCGTCGTCCACGCCTTTGCGGCCGATCTTCCAGGCGTCGGCGACGCGGATGCTGTAGGACTCGATCGGCTCGGGAAACGTCGTGCCGATGATCATCACGGCGATCTGGCTGCCTTTGCGCTGCTCGAACTCCTGCAATTTTGTTTCAAGCGCGCGCTTCTGCTCGGCGGTCAGGGTGTTAGTTTCATCCACCACGCGGCCGGTCAACGCAGGGATCGGCCTGTCTTCGGCCAGGGCGAACAGACAGACGAACAGCAGCGCCGCGGCCGCAGCTCCACGCACGAGGAAGGTCATGCGCTTATTTGTTCTGCGCTGACGCGGGAGCGGGTTTCGAGAAATCCACCGTGGGCGGCTTCGATATGGCCTGCTCATTTTCCACGGTGAACGAAGGCTTCACCTTGTGGCCGAAGAGCATGGCCGTCAGGTTGCTCGGAAAGGAGCGCACCGTGACGTTGTATTCCTGCACCGCGCGGATGTAGCGCTGGCGCGCCACCGTGATGCGGTTCTCCGTGCCCTCGAGTTGGGCCTGCAGGTCGCGGAAATTGGCGTCCGACTTCAGTTGCGGATAGTTTTCGGCAACCACCAGCAGGCGCGACAAGGCCGAGGTCATTTCGCCTTGTGCGGCGATGAATTTGGAGAATGCCGCCGCGTCGTTCACCAGTTCCGGCGTGGCCTGGATGCCACCCACCTTGGCACGCGCATTGGTCACGCCCAGAAGAACGTCCTTCTCCTGCGCCGCGAAACCCTTGACCGTGTTCACCAGATTGGGCACCAGATCGGCGCGCCGCTGGTACTGGTTGATCACTTCCCCCCAGGCCGCCTTGATGCTTTCGTCCTGGGATTGCAGCGTGTTGTAGCCACATCCGCTGAGACCGAATACGGCCAGAATCAGCAACCACAGCGCGACGATTCGTTTCATGATTTTCTCCCGAAGAAGACCGCGACCCTCAATTGGGGACGTCCTGCCGTTGTTTCAATGCCTTCATGGTCTCGACCGCAAAACACAGGTCCTCCCACGACTTGGATTTGTCGACGAGATTGCGCAGCAGATAGGCCGGATGATAAGTCACGATCAGCGGCGTGCTGCGATACTGGTGAACGCGCCCGCGCAGGCTCGCCAGCGTCGCTTCGCGGCCGAGCAGGTTCTGCGCCGCCACCTTGCCGAGTGCAACGATCAGGCGCGGACGGATGAGTTCGATCTGGCGGGTGAGGTAAGGCTCGCAGGCATGCGCTTCAGGCGGCTCGGGCGTGCGGTTGCCCGGAGGCCGGCACTTCACGACATTGGCGATGTAGACATTGTTGCCGCGCTTCAACGCGATCGCGGCCAGCATGTTGTCGAGCAGCTTGCCGGCCTGGCCGACGAAAGGTTCGCCGCGCTCATCTTCCTCTGCGCCCGGGCCTTCGCCGACGAACAGCCACTCGGCCTTCTCGTCGCCGACCCCGAGTACGGCCTGCTTGCGTGCTTTATGAAGAACGCAGGCCGTGCACCTGGCCGCGGAAGATTTCAGCTGCACCCAGTCCATCGCGTGAATTTGCGCCGCGCGATCGGCGCCTGCCGCGGGTGCCGATCCCGTGGCCGGCGGATTTTGAACCGGCATGGATTCATCCGCTGCCGCCGAGTCAGCCACGACGGCGTTGTCCGGATTGGAACCATGACGCCGCACCCAAATGGGCAACAATCCCAATTCCTTCAGTACCAGTGCCCGGCGGCTCACAGGGCAATGCCCATGAGGATCGCATCCTCGCGCCCGCGCCCCAGGGGGTAGTATCCGCGCCTGACCGTCATCTCCCTGAAGCCAAACTCGGCATAGAGCCGGCGCGCCGCCACATTCGACGGCCGCACTTCCAGAAACATCCGCGCTGCGTCGCTGCCGCGCGCGATGTGCACGAAATGTTCGAGCAGCATGCGGCCGAATCCGCGGCGCTGCCAATCTGTCGCCACGCTCAGATTGAGCAGATGCGCTTCGCGCACGCCGATCATGAGTACGCCGTAGCCGGCCAGCGCTCCCCCGCATTCCACCACCCAGCAGCTGTAGCCGGCCTTCAGCGAGTCGTCGAAGTTGCCGCGTGTCCACGGATGGGAATAAAGGGCCGGCTCGACCTCCATGACCCGGTCGAGGTCGATGGCCCGCATGGGCCGGAATTCGGGCAGTTTGTCGAGTTGGGCGCTCATCGCTGTTCGTGCATCTTAAGCGCGACCGTGTCGCGCACATAAATCGGCGCCGCCCGCTCTGCGGGCAGGCCGCCGCCCGCTGCCAGTACCGGTACGGCCAGCCGCGCGATCGAGCGCGCATGCGGATGGAGTTCGGCCGCGATGCCATCGAGCTGCCGGCCATAGCGTTTTGCCAGTGCGTCGGCGTAAACCGCGAAGCCGCTTCCGCAACCGAACCAGCCGTCGCCTTCGAGCATGGGCGCCGATCGCGCAGGGCCTACGCCGGGCGCGGCGATTTCCGTCCAACCCGCCCCATCGCGCCGGTAAGCCGCATGATAAATTTCACCCATGCGCGCATCGAGGCAGGCAATCACCTTTTGCGCACCGGCTTCCTGCGCCAGCGCCGCCAGCGTGCCGACCGGAACCACGGACAGCCCCGCCCCAAAGGCCAGACCCTGCGCCACGCCGCACGCGATTCTCAGTCCGGTAAAAGAGCCGGGGCCGGCGCCGAAAGCAATGCCGTCAAGTTGCGCGAGCGCAAGTCCGGAGGCGACCAGCAAGTCCTCGACCATGGGGAGGATCAACTCGGAATGCCGCTGGATGGCGTGCTCTTCGCGAAGCGTGAACACGCCGTCGCGCAACAGTGCGACGGAGCAGTATTCCGTGGAGGTATCGAGGGCGAGAAGGTTCAATCCAAATCCGCTGCGGCCGGATCGCAAATACACCAAGACCAATGCATCAAACCCATCGGGCCACCCGATTTTAGCCGAACCGGAGCAGTGCACGTTAGTTAGTTATAATCCGGGTCAGCCGTGCCCGACTTTTATAAGGCGTTAACAGTTCGACCGGCCTGCGCCTGGTCAATAACGATAACGATCTACCCGGAGGATCCGTTCATGACTAGCACCCTGCGCCGGCTAGGCGCAATCACCGCACTTTTCATCGTATTGTTCGGCATCCAGTCAGCGTCGGCCCAGGATGTGCCATTGCGCATCGGCGTGATCACCTTTTTGTCGGGCCCGGCTGCCGGTCCGTTTGGCGTGCCGGCAAAGAACGCCGCCGAACTGCTTGTTGACGTATTGAACAAGGGCGGCCAGATTCCGGGATATGAAAAGAAAGGCTTCGGTGGACGCGCGATCGAAGTGGTCTACGTCGACGAGGCTGGCGGACCGACCAAGGTGGTCACCGAGTATCGCAACCTGGTGGCCCGGCAAAACGTCGACATGGTGATCGGCGTGATTTCCAGTGGAGACTGCCTTGCCGTGGCGCCGGTGGCCGAAGAACTCAAGAAGTTCACCATACTGTTCGACTGCGCCACCAACCGGATTTTCGAGGAGGCGTCCTACAAGTACGTGTTCCGCACCACCACGATGGCAACTCAGGAGAATGTGGCCGCGGCGCGTTATATCGTCGAGAACTATCCGAACCTGAAAAAATTCTCAGGTATCAATCCGAACTATGCCTGGGGCCAGGATGCATGGGCCGACTTCACCGAAAGCTTGAAAATACTCCGGCCCGCGGCGGAGATTTCCACCAACGTCACGCCAAAGCTCGGCGCCGGCCAGTACAACACGGAAGTGTCAGCGCTATTGGGCAGCGAGAGCGAGATCATTCAGAACTCGCTCTGGGGGGGCGACCTCGAGGCTTACATCCTGCAGGCCGCTCCGCGCGGCGTGATGTCCAAGATGCCGAACATCATGATCACCGGAGAAACCGTGCTCGAGCGTCTCGGCGCCGAGCTTCCGGACGGCACGATGATCGGCGCGCGCGGTCCGAACGGACCCTTCGCGCCGTCGACCAGCCTGAACAAATGGTTCCAGAAAGCCTTCAAGGAGCGCTTTAACGTCGCACCGGTCTATGCTTCCTATCACCTCGTTACCGCGTTCTTTGGTGCCAAGGCCGCCTACGAGAAGGCACAGGGAACCAATAAGACCCAGAACCCCAGCGATGACCAGCTCATTGCGGCGCTGGAATATCTGAAATTCGAAACGGTCGCCGGCACGGTGGACATGGCGCTGGGCAAAGGCCATCAGGCGGTGCAGCATGTCCCCTACGGGACAGTCAAGAAGGTTGATGGCAAGCTCACGCTGATCAATATCAAGTATTACCCGCCCAGCCAGATCAGCCCGCCCGATGGCATGAAGAGCGTCGACTGGATCCGCTCCGGCTTCAAACGCTGAATTCGAACCGGCAGCCTGCAAAAAACGGGCTTCCACAGAAAATCAGGGGAGGAACCATGAGCAAGAAAACCGAAAGGACGGTCGCACCGGGCCGCCGCAAGCTGATCAAGCAGACCGCCACGCTGACTGTCGCTGCTGCTGCGGCGCAGTTCGGTTTCCCGGCAATCCTGCGCGCGCAATCCGACGCGATCCGTATCGGCCACATCACGCCGCGCACCGGCTTTCTCGGCCAGGTGGGCGAGTACGGCTACAAGGGCGCCGTGCTGGCGGTCGAAGAAGCCAATGCGGCGGGCGGCGTACTCGGGCGCAAAATCGAGATGATCGCCGAAGACAGCGTCAATCCCGCCACCGCCGTGACCAAGGCGAACAAGCTGGTCGAGCGCGACCAGGTGATCTGCCTGATCGGGGAGATCAGTTCGGCTTCGGGGCTCGCCATCGGCGAGCAGGCACAGCGCTATAAGATCCCGTTCTTCAACACCGGCTGCAATTCCGATGCGCTGCGCGGCGCCAACTGCAAACGCTACATGTTCCACATCGAGGGCAGCAACACCATGTACACCAAGACCATCGGCACATGGCAACTGCAGCAAAACCTGATCAAGGGCGCGCGCTGGTGTTTTCTGACCGCGGATTACGCCTTCGGCCACGATCTCTACAAGGTTTCCTCGCGCTTCCTGGAGCAGAACGGCGGCATCATTCTCAACAACGATTTCGTGCCGACCAACACGGCGGACTACAGCGCCTACATTCTCAAGATCCGCCAGCTCAAGCCCGATTTCGTCTACCTCAATCTGGCCGGCGTGGACCAGACCACGTTCCTGAAACAATACAAGGAGTACGGCCTGCCCTATCAGCTTGCCGGCGGCGTGATGGACACTGCGCCGTTCTGGGCCACCGGCCTGGACTCGCTGTCAGGCCACTGGCAGAGCCTGTGGTATCACGGCCTGAACATTCCCTCGTCCAGGGCCTTTACCGAACGCTTCGTGAAGAAGTACGGACAACCGCCGGAGAATCAGGCCTGGGGCGATTACGTCGGCGTGCGAATCGTGCTGCAGACGGTAGCGGAAACCAAGGGTACCGAGGCTTCCAGGATCGTCCAGTATCTGGAGAAAGGCGCGGAGTTCGATCTGCTCAAAGCGCGCAAGGGCAAGTTCCGCGACTGGGACCACCAGTTGCTGCAGGAAATGTACGTGGTCAATGTGAAGGACAAGTCGAAGTCGAAGGATCAGTGGGACATTTTCGACGTCGTCGAGACCGTGCCAGGCCCCAAAGAGTCGCTGGAGCTGATCCAGCCCACGCAACAGGAAAACCCCTGCAACCTGCCGGCCGCGTGAGCCGCGGCTGAGTTCGTTTCAGTCGTGCTTCTTCTCGAGCAGATCGCCAACGGCCTGCTGGTCGGGTCGTACTACATCGTCCTGTCGCTGGGACTTTCGCTGATCTTCAGTCTCGGCGGAGTGGTCAACCTTGCCCACGGCGCGTTCTATGCCGTAGGCGCCTATCTCGCCTACGAAATCGAAAGACGACTCGGCTTTTTCGGCGCGATGGGGCTCTCCCCGGTGGGCGTGGCGCTGATCGGCATCCTGATCGAGCGCTTTGCCCTGCGGCGCCTCTACAACAAGGATCCGATGCTGGGCCTGTTGTTCACATTTGGCCTGGCGCTGACCGCCGAGCAGAGCCTGCGCATGATCTGGGGCACCACCGGCCTGCCGTTTTCGCTGCCGGGGCAGCTTCGCGGCCAGTTGATTCTCGGCGATTTCATCTATTCCTTTTACCGCCTGTTCGTACTCGCGATGGCGATCACCGCCGTAACCGGGTGCTGGCTGTTACTCAACAAGACTGCATTCGGAATGGTGGTGCGCGCCGGGGTTCGCGATCCGGAGATGGTGCGCGCGCTGGGCGTCTCGCTGCGGCCGATCCTGACGGCGGTGTTCGCGCTGGGGGTGGCGCTCGCCGGCCTGGCGGGCGTGCTTTCGGCCCCGCTCGCAGGCGTGCAACCCGCGATGGGCACCGAAATCCTCACCGCGACTTTCGTCGTGGTGGTGATCGGCGGATTGGGCAGTTTCTGGGGCGTGGTCGTTGCCGGCCTGCTGGTCGGTGCCGTGCGCGGCATCACCGTGTATTACTACCCGCCCGCGGCGGAAGCCTCGATGTACCTGCTGATGGTGCTGATCCTGCTGTTCCGCCCGCGCGGATTGATGGGCGAGAAATTCGAGAAGTTCGAATGAAGCCGGGCCACTTCGTCAGACATCCGCTTTTCATCGCCGCGGTGGCGCTGCTGGCGCTGCCGCACGTCGTCACCGGCACCGGCTTTACCTGGGGCATCGCCACCGAGATCGCGATCTTTGCGCTGGTCGGCCTGGGCTACAACCTCCTGCTCGGCTACAGCGGGCTGCTGTCCTTCGGTCACGGCATGTTCTTCGGACTGGCCGCCTATGCCACTGCGCTGTCGCAAATACATTGGTTCAAAGGCAGCCTGTGGCTGCCGCTCGGGTTCGCGGTGCTGTTCTCCGCCGCGTTTGGCCTGGTCGTCGGCTTCCTGGTGCTGCGCCGTCGCGGCGTCTACTTTTCCCTGCTCACACTCGCGTTCACCGCGCTGACCTTTTACATCGTGTACCGCTGGACCTCGTTTACCGGCGGCGAAAACGGCCTTTCCGGGATTCAGCGTGCGCCGTTTTTCGGACTCGATCTCGATAACCAGGTGGTTTTCTATCACCTGATTGCGGTGATCGTATTTGCCGTTGCCTGGAATATGTGGCGGGTCGTGCACTCGCCGCTCGGTTCGGTGCTCGCAGCCATCCGCGAGAACGAAAACCGGGCTCGCTTCATAGGCTATCCGGTGCTGCGTTACAAGCTCGCGGCCTTCGTCATCTCCGCAACGGTCACCGGCCTGGGCGGCAGCCTGATGGCTTTTCTCAAGCTGTTCGTTTCCGCGGACACGGTGCACGTCAATTTCTCCGGGGAAATCCTCGCCATGACCATCTTCGGCGGCGTCGGCAGTTTCCTCGGGCCGACCCTCGGCGCGTTTTTCTACATCATGTTCCGCGAGGTGCTGACCGGCTACACCTCGGCATGGCAGTTCTGGTTCGGCCTCCTTTTCATGGCCTTCATCCTGTTTTCGCCTTCGGGACTGGTCGGGGTCGGCGCGCGCCTGCTTGCGCCTCTGCGCAAGAAGAAGGAAGGTATCGGAGCGATGGCCGCGCGTGTAACGCCGCAGCCGGGTCAGGAGATCCCTGCTTTTCTGCGCGAGCATTCACCGGTTTCCGGCACGGTCCTGAACTGCGCCGGCGTGGTCAAGCGATTCGGCGGCTTCACTGCGGTCGCCGGAGTGGATCTGAAGCTCGCCGACCGCAAGCTGCATGCGCTGATCGGACCCAACGGCGCCGGCAAGACCACCCTGTTCAATGCCATCTCCGGCAGGTTCGCGCCCGATGCCGGGCGCATCGTTCTGGACAATACCCCGATCGCAAGCCTCCCTGCCGAACAAGTGGTGAAACAAGGCCTGGCGCGCTCCTTCCAGATCACCAGCCTGTTCCCGGCACTGTCTGTTTGGGAGAACCTGCGGTTGGCGGTGCAAGCGCGCGATGCGCGGCGCTTCAACGCCTGGACGCGCAGCGGCGCCCTGCCGCAAGTCAACGCCGAAACCCGTGAACTGGTGAAATTTCTCGGACTTGAGAGCACCGAGCACGCGCTGATCTCCAGCCTTTCCTATGGCGGACAGAGGCTGGTCGAGATCGGCATGGCGCTGGCGGCAAAGCCTCGTGTCCTGCTGCTGGACGAACCGCTGGCCGGCCTCGCCGCGGCGGAACGCGAGCGCATCGGCGTCCTGATACGCCGACTGACCGGGGATATGGCGGTGCTGCTGGTCGAGCACGACATCGATCGCGTGTTCGGCATGGCCGACATCGTCACGGTAATGAACGAAGGCAGGGTGCTGGTCGAGGGCGACGCGGAAACCGTGCGCGCGCATCCCGAAGTTCAGCGCGTGTACATCGGCAGCGGTCATGCGCATCTCGCCGCTCAACGGACGCGGAGGGATCCGTCCTCGCAGGGAGTCCTGCTGCAACTGGACAAGATCAATTCCTTTTACGGCAAGAGCCACATCCTCCACGATGTCAGCCTCATGGTGCGCGCCAACGAGGTCGTCGGCTTGCTGGGACGCAACGGCGCCGGCAAGTCGTCGACCTTCAAGAGCATACTCGGCATCGTTCAACCCGCGTCCGGGGCTGTCACTTTCAACGGCCATGTGACCAGCGGCGGTACGCCGGAACGGATCGCGCGTTTGGGCATCGGCCTGGTGCCACAGGGGCGCAGGCTGTTCTCCGGCCTGACCGTGGAGGAAAATCTGCGCTTGGGCGCGCTCGCGCGCCGGACGGGCGACGGCGTCAAATGGGATCGCGACAGGATCTACGGCTACTTCCCTAGAATCCGCGAAAAGCTCCACACCAAAGCCGACCTGCTCTCCGGCGGCGAACAGCAGATGGTCGCGATTGCCCGCGCCCTATCCGGCAACGTCAAGCTGCTGCTGATGGACGAGCCGTTCGAAGGCCTGTCGCCGGCCATGGTCGAAGAAGTCTTCAAGTCGATCGAGCAACTCCGGCAGGAAGTCGCCATTTTGATCATCGAGCATCATCTGGACCTGGTGCTGTCGCTCGCCGACCGCACCTACGTCCTCGACCGCGGGCATGTGTCGCACGAGGGACCGGCGCAGCCGCTGCTCACCGATCTCGATTTCCGCAAGCAGGTCTTGTGGTTGTGAAAGCGGTTTGCCGCCAAGCGGTTCACGAGTTTTATTTTTATGGGATAAGCGATGGAAATTTCTGTAAAGGGACAGCGAGTCCTGATCACCGCCGGCGCCGCCGGCATTGGCCGCGCAATGACAGACGTGTTCTACAAAGCCGGCGCACGCATGCACATCTGCGACGTCGCCCAGGGGGCGATCGACGCGACGGCAAAGGCTTTTCCCGGCGTGAGCGCGTCGCTCACCGACGTTTCGAAGCTCAAGGAAGTCGACCAGTTGTTCGTCGACGTAAAGAAGCACCTCGGCGGCCTGGACTGCCTGATCAACAATGCGGGCATTGCGGGGCCCACCGGCAAGGTCGAGGACATTCCAATCGAGGAATGGGAGCGCTGTATCGCGGTGGACCTGAACGGCATGTTCTACTGCTCGCGACTGGCCATGCCGCTGATCAAGGCAGCCGGCGGCGGATCGATCATCAACCTGTCCTCCGCCGCCGGACGGCTTGCCTTCCCGTTCCGCACACCCTACTCCGCCGCCAAATGGGGCGTGGTCGGGTTCACCAAGAGCCTGTCGATGGAGGTCGGTCCCGACAACATCCGCGTCAATGCCATCCAACCCGGCGTGGTCGAGGGCGAGCGCATCGACCGTGTGATTGACGCCAAGGCCAGGGCGATGGGCATCAGCTTCGAGGAACAGAAGAAAATTTCGCTGGAACGGGTGTCGATGCATCGCATGGTCAGCCCCTACGACATCGCCAACATGGCGTTGTACCTCGCCAGCGATATCGGCAGGAACATCACCGGCCAGGCGATTTCGGTCTGCGCCGGGGTGGAAATGCTGGGCTAGAACGATATGCCGCCAAGACGCCAAGAGCGCCAAGAAATGCTTCGGATTTTCTTGGCCCCCTTGGCGTCTTGGCGGCTTCTTTTCTTTATAGGACTTTAGTAAATGGAAAAAGTGGCAATCATCGGTTCGGGTCTGATCGGTCGCGCTTGGACGATGGTGTTTGCGCGCGCCGGCCATCCGGTCAAGCTGTACGATGCCGCACCCGGCGCGGCAGCGAAGGCCATCGCACTCATCAAGGAAGGCCTGGAAGAGTTGCACGAATTCGGACTGATCAGGGAATCGGCCGACGTTGTCGCGAAACGCGTGACCGCAGCGGCCACGCTGGCGGATGCCGTGGCGGATGCGGACTACGTGCAGGAAAACACCGCGGAAAAACTGGACGTGAAGCGCGAAGTCTATCGCCAGATGGATGAAGCGGCGCCAACCCATTGTATTCTCGCCAGCTCGACTTCGACGATCCAGACATCGCGTTTCAGCGAAGGCCTCAAGGGCCGCCATCGCTGCATCGTTGCCCATCCGGTGAATCCGCCGCACATCGTGCCGATCGTGGAGATTTCTCCCGCGCCGTGGACCAGCGCCGATGTCGTGGCGAAAACGCGCGCGCTGCACGAGAAAGTCGGTCAGGTCGCCATCACCGTCAAGAAGGAAGTCGAAGGCTTCATCCTGAACCGTCTGCAGGCGGCGCTGCTGCTGGAATCCTGGCGACTGGTGAAAGAGGACTACGTCTCCGTGGAAGATCTCGACAAATGCATCAAGGACGGCCTCGGCCTGCGCTGGTCGTTCATGGGCCCGTTCGAGACCATCGATCTGAACGCACCCGGCGGCGTACCGGACTATGCGAAGCGCTACGGCCCGGTACTGCACGGCATGATGAGCAACGTAAAGCACGATCCGTGGGATGACGCGCTGGTAACCAGGGTCGACGGCGAGCGCCGCAGGATCCTGCCGCAGGACAAGCACGCCGAACGCGAGGCCTGGCGCGACCGCCGGCTGATGGCGCTGGTAGCCCACAAACGCGACGCCGCAAAGAAAATCGGAAGCTGAGACAGTTACGGGAGAACGGAAATGGCCAACAAAGTCATCATCACCTGCGCCGTCACCGGCGCCATCCACACGCCCTCGATGTCACCGCATCTGCCGATAACGCCGGACGAGATAGCCGAAGCCGCTATCGGCGCAGCTAAAGCCGGTGCGGCGGTCGTGCACTTGCATGCGCGCGAACCGAAGGACGGACGCCCGACGCAGGACCCGAAGATGTTCATGCAATTCCTACCCAAGATCAAAGCCGCCTCGGACGTGGTGATCAACCTGACCACCGGCGGCGCGCCGACGATGACCATCGAGGACCGCCTGCAGCCGGCATTGCAGTTGAAGCCGGAAGTCGCCTCGCTGAACATGGGTTCGATGAACTTCGGCCTGTACGAAATGATCTCTCGCGTCACGGAGTGGAAACACGATTGGGAAAAGCCTTACCTCGCCGGTTCGGACGACCGCATCTTCAAGAACACCTTCAAGGACATCGCCCACATCCTGCAGTCGTGCAGCAACAACGACACGCGTTTCGAAATCGAGTGCTACGACATCGGTCATCTTTATACGGCGGCGCATTTCCTCGACCGGGGTTTGGTGAAACCGCCGCTGTTCATCCAGTCGGTGTTCGGCATTCGCGGCGGCATCGGCCCGCACCCGGAGGACGTGCTGCACATGAGGCGCACGGCGGATCGCCTGTTCGGCGATCAATACCAGTGGTCGGTGCTCGGCGGCGGACGCAACCAGATGTACGTCGCTACGCAATCCGCAGTCATGGGCGGCAATGTGCGCGTCGGCCTGGAAGACAGCCTGTGGATCGGCAAGGGACAACTGGCAAAGACCAATGCCGACCAAGTCTCCAAGATCCGCCGCATCCTCGAGGAACTCGGCCTGGAGGTCGCCACGCCCGACGATGCGCGCAAGATCCTCAAGCTCAAGGGCAAGAACAACGTGAATTTCTGAAAAAACTCTTTCAAGGGTTTAAATGAAAACCTACAAAATTGCGGTCATTGCCGGCGACGGTATCGGCAGGGAAGTCATGCCTGAGGGTGTCCGCGTGCTCGACGCGGTGGCGCGGAAATTCGGTGTCAGCCTGTCCTTTGATCACTTCGACTGGAGTTGCGACAACTACGACCGGTACGGCTGGTGGATGCCGCCCGACTGGCGCTCGAAGATCGAAGGCCACGACTGCATATTCTTCGGCGCCACCGGTTGGCCCGCCAAGGTACCAGACCACGTTTCCCTGTGGGATTCGCTGATCCTGTTCCGGCGCGGCTTCGACCAATATGTGAACCTGCGCCCGGTGCGGCTGATGCCGGGAATCACGCCGCCGCTGGCCGGTCGCAAAGTGGGCGATATCGACTATTACGTGGTACGCGAGAACACCGAGGGCGAATACTCCGCAGTCGGCGGACGCCTGTTCGAAGGCACCGATCGCGAGATGGCGATGCAGCAGTCGATCTTCACCCGCAAGGGCGTGGATCGGATCATGAAGTACGCCTTCGAGCTGGCGATGCAGCGGCCGCGCAAGCTGGTGACATCAGCGACCAAGTCGAACGGCATTTCGATCACCATGCCCTACTGGGACGAGCGCTTCGCCGCGATGGCGAAGAACTACCCGCAGGTGAAGACCAATCAGTACCACATCGACGGGCTGACGATCCAGATGGTGTTGCATCCGCAACGCTTCGACGTCATGGTCGCATCGAATCTGTTCGGCGACATCCTCTCCGACCTGGGACCGGCGACGGCCGGAACGATCGGCATCGCGCCCTCGGGCAATATCAATCCGGAGCGGCACTATCCATCGCTGTTCGAACCGGTGCACGGTTCGGCACCCGACATCTACGGCAAGAAGATCGCCAACCCGGTCGGACAGATCTGGTCGGGAGCGATGCTGCTCGATCACCTGGGTTACCCGCAGGCCGGCGCCGCGATCGTCAAGGCGATCGAGCAGTGCCTGCAGGATGGACCGCGCACACCCGATGTCGGCGGCAAAGCGAATACCGAAGACATGGGCAAGGCAATTGCCTCCGCCATTTAAAACTGAAAATTTCATGAAAACTTACAACATTGCAGCAATTCCCGGCGACGGCATCGGCACCGAAGTCATTGCCGCAGGAATCCAGGTGCTGGAGTCACTGGCCAAGCGAGACGGCGGCTTCGCACTGCGCTTCGAACATTTCGACTGGGGCAGCAACTACTACCTGAAGCACGGCGAAATGATGCCGGCCGACGGACTGGATCGGCTCAAGCCGTTCGATGCGATCTATTTCGGCGCTGTCGGCTCGAAGGAAGTGCCCGATCACGTAACGCTGTGGGGGTTGCGGTTGAACATCTGCCAGAGCTTCGACCAGTACGCCAACGTGCGTCCGGCGCGCGTGCTTCCCGGTATCGATCCGCCGCTGAAACTCGCCTCGCCCGCCGATCTCGACTGGGTGATCGTGCGGGAAAATTCCGAAGGGGAGTATTCGGGGCAAGGCGGCCGCACCCACAAAGGATTGCCGGAGGAAGTCGCGACTGAAGTCTCCGTCTTCACACGCAACGGCGTCGAACGCATCCAGCGTTTCGCCTTCGAACTCGCGCGCAACCGCCCGCAACGGCGTCTGACGCTGATTACCAAGTCCAATGCGCAGCGCCACGGCATGGTAATGTGGGACGAAATTTTCGCGCGTATCGCAAAGGACTATGCGGACGTACAGACCGACAAGATGCTGGTCGACGCCGCCACCATGCGCATGGTGCTGAAGCCGGCCTCTTTGGATGTGATGGTCGCGACGAATCTGCACGCGGACATCCTCTCCGACCTCGCCGCCGCGCTATCGGGCAGCCTTGGCATCGCCCCGACCGCCAATCTGAATCCCGAGCGCCAATTTCCGTCGATGTTCGAACCGATCCATGGATCGGCGCTCGATATCGCGGGACGGGGAATTGCCAATCCGATCGGCACTTTCTGGACCGCCGTGATGATGCTGCAACATCTCGGCGAACTCAGCGCCGCTGCCAGGCTGATGGGCGCCATCGAGCACGTGACGCGATCCCGCGTATTCACGCCGGATTTGGGCGGTCGCGCCACGACGGCAAGCGTTACCAAGGCGCTATGCCAGGCGATCGAGGCCTCACCTGGCCACGCCTGAGCGGGATTTGCCGTCACGTTTTGGCATCCGAAATAGTTGCGGGGCCTCCATGTCGCCGACCTTGCAGCAGGTTGCCTGCCGGGCGGGTTTCGCTCAGAATGAGGCCGGCATGATGCTTGCGCGACCAGGCCTATTAATGCTCGACCATGCAAGTTCGCGGCGCTGTGGATATTGCGCCGGGCACGACAACAAATCCCTGCGTCTGAATCAGTGAGTTCTGCCAAGAAAACCCGATCGGGCGCCAGCTCCAAAACCGGGACGACCAAGCGACCTTCCGTCAAGACGCGGAGCGCCGCGGGACCCACGCCGGAACAGCGCATTGCCGAACTGGAAAGCCAGCTTGCGGATACCCAATTGCACCTGGCCGCAGTAAACCGCAAGCTCGAGAGCGCCAGCTCGGAGCTGCAGACTTCATCGGCGAAGCTTCGCGATTCCGAGGAGATCACCCGCAGCACCCTCGACGCGCTCAAGGCCAGCCTGGATCGCGAAAAACTGGCACTGGCGTTTGCCGAGATCGGCACCTGCGAATTCGACGTGAAAAGTTCGATGGTGCGTTCGTCGGACATGAGCCTGCGCCTTCTAGGCATCCGCAGCGATCAACCCAACCTGCCCTACGACACCCTGCTGGAGAGCCTGCACCCGGAAGACCGGATCAAATTCAGCCACGCGCTCGAGCAATGCCTGAGCGGCACCGGAAACCTCGACGTCGAATACCGGGTCGCGTGGGCCGATGGCAGCTTTCGCTGGCTGCGGACCAAGGGCGATGCCCTGCTCGATCTCGACGGCGATCCAATCAAGGTCCTGTGGGTCACGGAAGACGTTTCTCAGCGCAAGGACATGGATGCGCGTGTGCGCTTTCTGGCGCATCATGATCTGCTTACCGGACTGCCCAACCGCACGCTGTTCCAGGACCGGCTGCAGCAGGCGTTGGCCGCGGCCAAGCGCATGCAGTCGCGCGTAGCGTTGCTGTTCATCGATCTCGACCGTTTCAAATATGTGAACGATTCCTTCGGGCACCGCGCCGGAGACATTCTGTTGCAGACGGTGGCCGCCAGGTTGCGTGGATGCGTGCGCGAGACCGATACCGTATGCCGGCACGCGGGCGATGAATATCTGATCGTGCTTTCGGCGTTACGCGAGCCGACGGAAGCGGCGCTGGTCGCCGAAAAAGTGCTGGCCATTTTCGACGAGGTTTTCGTGCTGGAAAGCCACGAAATCCAGATCTCGGCGAGCATCGGCATCAGCGTCTACCCGGACGACGGCCAGACACTCGAGGATCTGATCCGCAATGCCGATGCGGCGATGTATCACTCGAAGAAGAGCGGCCGCAATCGCTTCGAATTCTTTACGCCGGAACTGAACGCTCCGGTAGCCGAGCGCCTGGTGCTCGCTAATCAGCTGCGACGTGCCATCGAAAACAACCAACTGGTGCTGCACTACCAGCCGCAGTTCGACACCGCCACCAACGGTCTGATCGGCGCTGAAGCGCTAGTGCGCTGGAATCACACCGACCATGGATTGCTGTTTCCGGACAGCTTCATTGCGCTCGCCGAGGAATCGGACATCATCCACTTGATCGGCGAATGGGTGCTGAACGAAGCCTGCCGTCAGATCGCCGAATGGCAAGCCAGGAACCTCAACATCGTGCCGGTCGCGATCAATTTTTCCGCGTTCCAGTTCCGCCGCTCGAGCCTGGTCCAGGGCGTGGCGTCAGCCTTCTCCCGCCACGGCGTAAAGCCGCAGCAACTCGAGATCGAACTCACCGAGAACGCGATCATGCAGGACCCGAAGGAAACCGCGAAGACACTGGACCAACTGCACGAAATGGGCGTCAGCCTGTCGATCGACGATTTCGGCACCGGTTATTCCAGCCTGAATTATCTGAAACGCTTTCCAATCGACAAGCTCAAGATCGACCGCAGCTTCGTCGAGGACCTCCCGCAAGATCTGAACGATTCGGCGATCGTGCAGGCGATTATCAACCTGGCCAAAAGCCTGCGCATGGTCGTGATTGCAGAGGGGGTCGAAACCAAGGCACAACTCGACTTCCTGCGTTCGCTCAGTTGCGAGGCTTACCAGGGTTATCTCGGCGGACGGCCGGTCGACGCCGAACGTTTCGCCGCACTGCTCAAGTAGTCCGCCGGCCGTCGCACGCAGGCGCGCTGCGCTCCGACGCTGCGAAGATCCCCCCCCCCGCGCCGATGCTCATGCGAGCGCATCGCGAACCGCGGCAAAGGCGTCGTCGCTGAAACACACGCACCGCACTTCGTCGATGTAGGGCTGTTTCGCCACATACGCCGAGATCTCCGCGACAGCGATGGCGGCTGCCCGCCGCATCGGGAACCCATAGGCGCCGGTGCTGATCTGTGGAAACGCGAGCGTCCGAATCGCATGTCGCGGCGCAAGCGCAAGACTGTTGCGGTAACAGCGCGCCAGCATCTCGTCTTCCCCGTCGTTTCCGCCGCGCCAGACCGGCCCGACAGCATGGATCACCCATTTGGCAGGCAGGCGGAATCCGGGCGTAATGCGGGCCTCGCCGGTAGGACAACCTCCCAGTTCGCGGCAGGCTTCCAGCAACTGCGGACCGGCAGCACGATGGATGGCGCCGTCCACCCCTGCGCCGCCGAGGAGAGTGGAATTGGCGGCATTGACGATTGCGTCAACCCGCTGACGGGTAATATCCTCCAGCACGACGGAAATCCGGTTTTGCATGCGCAAGAGATTAACCTTTCCACGGCCCTTACATGCATGATCCACAGCGCTTACATGACCTGAACCGGGTGCCTCATAATCCGGTCTTGGCCAAGTGCAAGAAAGCATATGAACCAGACAGCCGCAAACATCCTGGTGGTCGACGACGACCAGCGCCTGCGCGACCTGCTCGACCGCTATCTCGGTGAGCAGGGATTCGGCGTGCACGCGGTGGCGAGCGCACCGGCAATGGACAAAGTCATGGGCAAGGAAGATGTCGACATGATCATCCTCGACCTGATGCTTCCCGGCGAGGATGGCATGAGCGTCTGCCGCAGACTGCGAGCGGCCGGCAGACGCACACCCATCATCATGCTCACCGCCAAAGGCGATGAAGCCGATCGTATCGCCGGGCTGGATGTCGGCGCCGACGACTACCTGCCGAAACCGTTCAATCCCCGCGAACTGGTTGCGCGCATCAACGCGGTGCTGCGACGTCAGGCTCCGGTGGCGACGTCACCCGGCGCGCCGGACGACAGCCGCAAGCCGGTCAAATTCGGTCCGTTCGAGATCAATCTCGCCACGCGCTCACTCACGCGCCATGGCAAGCAGGTGGGACTGACAACAGGCGAATTTGCCATGCTCAAGACGCTGGTCGCGCATCCGCGTGTGCCGCTGTCGCGCGACCGGCTAATGGAACTCGCCCGCGGCCGCGAGTACGGCGTGTTCGATCGCAGCATCGACGTGCAGGTCTCGAGGTTGCGCCGTCTGCTCGAAGAAGACCCCGCACACCCGCGCTACATCCAGACGGTGTGGGGCGTGGGCTACGTGTTCGTTCCCGACGATAACAAGTAATTCCGGGCTGAAACATGAACTGGATTCCGCAATCGCTGCTGTCGCGTTCAGTCCTGCTGATTTCGGCGCTGCTGGTGCTGAGCCAGTTGATCTGGTTCGGGCTGTATCGGACCTATAACGTCCGCGCACAGTCGGAGTATCTGGCCAGCCAGATCGCCAGCGTCATCAGCACCGTCAGCGTCGCGCTGGAAACCATGCCGGCTTCGGCTCGCCGCAAGTTCAGCGAAAAACTGCCCGTCCAACAGAACATCAGATTGCTGCCGGCCACGGCATGGGACGATGAGGAAGTGCCGCTGCCGGAATCGCCGCTGCTGCGCAGTATCAGCGATCATCTCAAGCGCGACTTCTCCGGCGATGCGCAGGCACTGGTCATGCTCGAAGATGCGACCCGCGCGCTATGGATCAAGATCAAGGTCAAGGACCAGGCCTATTGGGTGGTGTTTCCGCCGGAATCGCGCGGTTCGGCTTCGGCCTGGGCGTGGACCGGCTGGAGTATTTTCGGGTTGACGCTGGCGATCGCCGGCGGGTATCTGCTGATGCTGCGGGTCAATCGCCCGTTGCGCGCCCTGGCTGCGGCGGCCGGCGAAATCGGCGCGGGCAAGACACCCCCGCCGCTGGACGAAAACGGTCCGACCGAGATTCGCACGCTGTCGCACGCCTTCAACCAGATGACTTCGAACCTGCAACAGCTTGATACCGATCGCGCCGTTCTGCTTGCCGGCATTTCGCATGACTTGCGCACGCCGCTGTCGCGTCTGCGGCTTGGCGTGGAAATGCTCGATGAAGCACAGGACGACGGATTGAAGCCAGGGATGATCCAGGACATCGAGGACATGGACGCAATCATCAACCAATTTCTGGATTTTGCGCGGGAAGGCGGCAACGAGCCATCGCGGCAGGGCGAAGATCTGAATCACATCGTGTCGAGCGTATGCGCGCGTTTCTCGCGCAGTGGCCAATCGATCCGGACGCGTCTGGGCAACCTGCCACCGCTTACGCTGAAACCGACCGCGACGCAGCGCATGGTTACCAACCTGGTGGACAATGCAATGCGCTATGGCGGTGGCGAAATCGAAGTAACGACCGAACATGTCGGCGACTGCGCGGTGGTGCGGGTACTCGATCGCGGTCCCGGCATTCCGGACAACGAATTCTCGCGGGTCATGCAACCGTTCACGCGCCTGGAGGCTTCGCGCGCCGGCGGCAAAGGTTCGGGTCTGGGACTGGCGATCGTCGAGCGCGCGGCACGCATGCACGGCGGCAACGTGAAACTGCTGGGCCGTGAAGGCGGCGGGCTGGAAGCACGCGTCGAACTGCCGGTTGTCGTTCCCAAAGCTGCCTAGGCCCTTCACTCCAGCGGCCAGGCGCGAATCGTCCGGTAGCGCACGCCACCCGACGCCAGTTGCGAGCGGATCAGGGCGAATTCGTTGACCTGCCATGCAATGGGCGTGATGGAATCCGGTAGCGGCGCGCATTGCGCCTTCCTGACCAGGGTCATGTGCGGCGTGAAGGCGCGATGCTCCAGTTCGAATCCGTGACTTCGCAACCAGCCTTCCAGATTTGCGGCGAGATCGCGCAATGGTTCGGGAATGTGCGACGGCGCTGCCCAGCCGATGCCGTTGCGCGCCCAGCATCCCCATTGGTCCAGCGTAAGAAGAAAAGCTGACGTGAACACGCCGGCCGGCGGTGCCAGCAAGCGCGGAAGATTTTCCACGTCGACTTCGCCGATGAATGCCACGGTCAGGTGAATGCTGTCGTCGCGAGTACGCCGGCCATGTACGACGCGATGCATCCGTCGCGCGGCCTGTGCAAGATCGGCGCGCACGCCCGCATCCGGCCACAGGGCGAAGAAGACTCTTTGCGTACCGGCGCTCAGCGCCTGCCGATCTCCGATGCCCGCCGCCATTCGACCAGTGCAATCGCTTCCGCGGCGATCCCTTCGCCGCGCCCCGTAAATCCGAGTCTCTCAGTCGTCTTCGCTTTGACGTTGACGCGTTCGCGCTCTATGCCCAGGTCGGCTGCGATGTTTGCGATCATTGCCGGAATGTGAGGAGCCATCTTCGGCGCCTGCGCAATGATGGTGGAATCGAGATTGACGACGTGAAAACCGCCATCGCGCAACAGGCTCGCAACTTCGCGCACCAGCACCCTGCTGTCGGCGTCTTTGTAGCGAGAATCGGTGTCGGGAAAATGCCGGCCGATATCGCCCAGCGCCGCCGCACCGAGCAATGCGTCGCACACCGCATGCAACAGGACATCGGCATCAGAGTGCCCATCCAGGCCTTTCTCGAACGCAATCGTCACGCCACCGATGATCAGCGCGCGTCCCGTAACCAGCGCGTGAACGTCGAATCCCTGGCCTATTCTCATTTCGCCGCCAAGACGCCAATGTTCTTCAGTATCAACTCGGCAAGCGCCAGATCGTGCGCATGCGTGACTTTGAGGTTGGTTGCGTCGGATTGCACAAGCTTCGGTTTGAAGCCGAGAGCCTCGACCGCAGCGGCCTCATCGGTGGCTTGCCCCAGGTCGCAGGACCGCAAGGCGCGCAGCAGCAACTCGTAGCGGAACATCTGCGGCGTCTGCGCCTGCCACAGTCCGGCGCGGGACTCGGTTCGAATCGAACGACGATCGTCGTCGCCGCGCTTGAGCGTATCGGCTACCGGCACCGCGAGGAGCCCTCCCGAGCGATCTTCACCGACTTCGCCAATAAGCCGATCCAGCATCTGCGCACTCAGGCAGGGACGTGCGGCATCGTGCACCAAAATCCAGTCGTCGACGTTGGTTTGACCGGAAATTCCCTCAAGGGCATTGAGCACCGTCGCGGCGCGCGA